>NZ_JAEHBO010000006.1:0-134612 GCF_016483575.1 Bacillus cereus group sp. N12 | reverse complement strand
CTTTTGAATGTAGTGCGAGTTCACTTAATTCATTTGCTTCTGCTAATGCAGCTTCTCGTATTTGCATAGTTTATTTATCCTCTCTTTTATTACTTGTAGTTCTATTTTCACATTCCATAGTAAAATACGATACTTTACAATTATTCTATAAATATCTTTACTATCCCTCGCTGCAATACTTACATCTCCACGCATTTAGTTCATAAAATAAAAGCGAACACTCAACTACAGAGCAGTATTACACGTGCTTCTTATAGTTCAGTACTCGCTTTTTCTCAAAGTAGAGCTATGTCTTTTACAACGATTCTAGTAACTTTTTAACAAAATGAATGGAATGATGTGAAGCTGAAACACAATTATCTTCAAATACTTCAATACCAGACGCTTCTTCTGTATCTGTTATAGATCTAACTGCTATAAATGGAATCGTATTGGCATAACAAACGTGAGCTATACTTGCTGTTTCCATATCTACACAAAGTGGGTTGTATGTAGAAATTATTTCTGTACGGCCACTCTCACTTATAAAAGCCTCTCCAGTAACTATCTTTCCGAAATAAACATTTTGGGTAAATTGATTGTTCTCGATTACTGCTCGGCTTAATTCAAGAAGTTTACTATCCGTTTTAAAATATACACTTTCCATCCATGGATGATATTCAGTTAATATTCCTTCATCCACGTCGTGATACGCTATTTCTGTTGAAATGACTGTATCTCCAATTTTTAATACTTTATCGATTGCTCCTGCAACACCTGTTACAATAATATGCGTCACATTAAACTTATCTATTAATATTTGAGCTGCAATAGCTGCATTAACTTTACATACACCACAATATAATGCAACAACTTCTACATTTTCATATGTCCCACTATGAAACGTTAACATCGCAAGATTCGTTATTTTTTTATTAGACATATCTTCAATAAAAGGCATAATTTCATCTTCTGATGGCCCAATAATTCCAAATTTCATACACTCATCTCCTCACTAAATTTATATATAAAACTTATATAGGCATTCAATCGATCTTCAAATATATAAAGCCGCTACGCAAACTCCATTAGCGACTATCCGTACTATCTATAAATATAAGCCCGAACTACAAACAGTTTGGGCTTAGCTTTCATTCTCATTTATTATGCGCATCTAACCAAGAAATTAAATCTTTAAACACTTCATCTCTATTCACTTCATGGAACATTTCATGTCTTCCATTTTCATATAAACGTAGTGTAACATCTTTCACACCACATTTTTTATAGTTTTCATAAACTTCTTTTACACCTTTTCCCATATCTCCAACAGGATCACGATCCCCAGAGAATATATGTATTGGAAGATGTTTTGGCGTCTTCTTGTATTCTTCTAGTTTATTTACTTCTAATACACCAGAAAATAGTTCCCTATAAAAACTCGTCGTACAAATGAATCCACATAACGGATCCGCGATATATTTATCAACTTGATTTATATCTGAAGATAACCAATCAAATTTCGTACGATTTGGCTTAAAGTTCGAATTGAAGTTTCCGAAAGATAAAAAGTTTAGCACTGGACTTTTCGTTTTTGCCCCACGCAATTTCATTTCGATTGTTGCTACTTTATGACCAATAGCCCCTAAAAGCCCTGGATTTCCACCTGTTCCTGAAATCAGAAATCCATCATATAGTTCACCCCTAAGTTGTACAGCACGTCTTGATAAAAAAGAACCCATACTATGTCCTAGTAAAAACAAAGGACTTGACTGCTCTTCTTTTATCCTTTCTGAAACAAAGATAACATCCGATACAACTTGATTCCACCCTATATTTGGTTCAAAATGACCATAATCTTCTTCTTTTTTTACTGTTTTCCCATGTCCTTTATGATCATGCGCATAAACACCATACCCTGCTTCCAATAAAGCATCTACAAATTCTGTATACACCCCTGCATGCTCTGTCATGCCATGTGCAATTTGAATAATTCCTCTCGGATCTCCTTCTGGTAACCACTTACGCAAATAAATTTCCGATCCATCCAATGCCGTAACGAAACTTTCCTGTACGTTCATTTCGTCAGCCCCCAACTCTATTATGTATCTCAAAATAATGAATATCCGTTCATTATTCTTATTATGTATTATATGCAATTGCTTTCATTATGACAAATACTGTACTTTTCCGATTAGCTATCAAACTATTATATTGACGAACAACCAATAAAATTATATAGTTACTTACATAAAGTAATTATTATATTTTTAGGAGGTTTCTATTATGATGCCATCACTATTTTTAGCACATGGTTCACCAATGCTTGCTATTCAAGATACAGATTATACACGTTTTTTAAAAACACTTGGAGAAACATATAAACCGAAAGCAATTGTTATTTTTACCGCTCACTGGGAAAGTGAAGTATTAACAATCTCCTCATCAGATGAAGAGTATGAAACAATTTATGATTTTGGAGGTTTTCCTCCTGAGTTATACGAAATTAAGTATCGTGCGAAAGGCTCTTCTAGCATTGCATCTATGTTAGAAACAAAATTTAAAAACAAAGGCATTCCAGTTCATCATAATATGACGAGAGGTTTAGATCATGGTTCATGGACACTCTTGCATCGCATGTATCCAGAAGCAAATATTCCTGTCGTACAAATATCAGTCAATCCATTCCTTCCTGCAAAAGAACAATTTGAGATTGGAGAAGCACTTAAAGGACTTGGACAAGAAGATATTTTAGTAATCGGTAGTGGCGTTACCGTTCATAATTTACGAGCCCTGAAATGGAATCAAACTACACCTGAAAAATGGGCAATTGAATTTGATGACTGGATTATGAAACATATGCAGAATAACGATAAAGATGCATTGTTTAATTGGGAGAAAAATGCGCCTCATGCACAATTAGCAGTACCAAGAGCAGAACATTTTGTTCCTTTATTTATCGCTATGGGCAGTGGTGAAAGTGGCGGAAAAGTCATTCACCGTAGTTACGAGCTTGGTACATTAAGTTATCTTTGCCTTCAATTTTAAAGAAAAAGGATGAAGCATTCATTGCTTCATCCTTTTTTCTATTTCATTCACTTAGTTAACTAACTTCCAAATGTTGTTTCTCTGATACCTCTTCGTTCTTATTATGAAAATAAACCCAAATGCATGCAATAAATAATAGTGATGATGTAGAGAAAAAAACATATTGGAAGCCTGCATGAGCTGCAATTTGCCCCCCAAGCACTGGACCAATCATATTTCCTAAAAACTGAAACGACTGATTATATCCAAATATTCGTCCTGTTACATGGGTTGGCGTATGTTGTTTTAGTAGAGTTTGTACGGAAGGTAATAATCCTGCTTGTGCGATACCTAATAAAAATCGAAGAATTAATAGTTGCCAAGCTGAGGTTACAAATGCTTGCGGGATAAAGATAATCCCTGCAGCAAACAATGCTACTACTAATGTTTTTTGAGGACCGATATGATCTGATAATCTTCCTAATTTAGGCGCTGCCAAAATAACTGCTAATCCTGTCGCAGACATAACTGCCCCTGCAATCATTTCGATATGAGCTGTTCCTGGTCCTTCCAAATTCTTTACGTACAATGTAATAATAGGTTGAATTGACATATTGGCAAGTTGAATAATAAATGTTGTTACAAATAAACTAATAATTACATGCTTTGCTGGGACCATCGTCCATACTTTTTTTTGCTGTACCTTTTTTGCTTGAGCAGAGTGATTTTCTTCATGTAGGAAGAAAAAGACGATGAGGAAGGAAAGGAATAAGAAAGCTCCTGTAACAAGAAAGACATGACGCATTCCAATTAACTCAGACAAATAACCGCCTAGTAATGGTCCGAGTAATGAGCCGCTCACGCCCCCGGTTGAAATTGTGGAAATTGCCCAACCTGAATGCTCTTTCGGAGTTTCTGCTGCAATAAATGTCATTGCGGTTGAAAGGAAACCAGATACTGCTCCCATCAAAAATCTAAGTGCGACTAGTTGATACACATCCGTTACAAACCCCATAAGCGTCATAATAACCGCCATACCAAGGCTAGCACGTATAAGCATCAATTTCCGTCCATGTATATCACCAAGCTTTCCCCATATTGGTGATACGATCGCACCCATTAAAAATGTTACACCAAATGCAAGTCCCGACCACTGTGCAATACTCGAAGTGCCAGTCACTCCTAATTCCTCAATATAAAAAGATAAGAAAGGAATTACTAAACTCATACCGGCTGCAGTGGTAAAACAACCTAGCCAACAAATCATTAAATTTCGTTTCCAGCTGGCCATTTTCACACCTTCTTTCATTCGATACCCATTCTACACCTTTTCTTGTAAAAAGTTTAGTAATTTGATTTAGACGTAATATTCATTACAAAAGCCGCTATTTCCTAGCAAAAACCATGTAAATTCCACATTTTTTTCATAATAAAACCAACTCCCCTATATGGAGTTGGTCAATTATCTTCTAGCGGTATTAAACGAGCATTGCAACTTCTCTCATAAAACTCAATCGGACCTGCTTGTCCAATAATTGCATATTCATATCCGTCTTGCTTCATATTATATAAACAATGATGCAACAATTCTTTCCCTACACCTTTCACACGATTTCGTTTCGCTGTCCCCATCGGACCAAATAGTCCTTTCTTTCCCCTGACTACATCATAACAAGCGAAACCTACTATCACTTCACCCTGCTGTGCAATATAAATAGGTACCTTTTCTTTATATGTTTGAAACCCATAATCTATCGACTGTAACCAGCGTTCACCAAATTCCCCCGTCACAAAACGTACTAATGTTTCAAAATCAGCAGAGCTAGCTCTTCTAACATTACAAGATAATTTATTATAAATGGGATCAAAGCATTTTAAATCCACCGCCAAATCTCTTGGTTCAGCTATAATACGTAACACATCTTTTTGTATTTCTTTGTTTATAACTTTTTCACTCACTATACCTAAACGAAATAATGCATATATTACATGTCCTTCATTTATTAATACTTGCTGAAAACGTTCCATACGTTTCTTCGCTATTTGCAAAATTTCTAGCGTTTTATTGGCTAATTTATATTGTTCTATTTTTATGTACTCTATTTCATATTGTTCTTGTAAAGAAAGTTCTTCTAAAAAATCCGTGCCATCTTTACGAAACAAATACATATATAACTCTGCGCACACTCCTGTACCTTCTCTACACATGCCGATAAAAAGATGAACTGGTTGAATTATATTATATTTAGTCTCTTTTGCCGCAATCTCCAGTATTTTATGAACACGTTTTGTAAATTGGAATTCCCCCATATGTATCTCCATCCTCAACTACTTTACTAACAAACCGTAACCATAAATAATTGAAACAATTATTCCAACTACCAATATACCTGGAAGTAAATTCGCTACTTTAATTTTAATAAATTCAAGTAAGTTTAATCCAATGGCGAATATCATAATGCCGCCCGTAGCTGTCATTTCCACTATAAATTGATTCATTAATTCTTTCGGGACAAAACTATTAATCTGTGTTGCAAAAATGGCAATAGCACCTTCATATAAAATAACTGGAATCGCTGAAAATACTACGCCGATTCCTAGAGTTGTCGTTAATATAATCGAAATGAATCCATCGATAATCGCCTTTGTGAATAAAATATTATGATTTCCGCGAATTCCACTGTCCAATGCACCAAGTATCCCCATCGCGCCAATTGCAAAAATTAAAGTAGCTGTTACAAAACCTTCTGATATGCTACCTTTCCCTTTCGATCCAACTTTATTTTCTAGCCAATCCCCTAAATGTTTTAACTTTTCTTCTAATTGTAACCATTCTCCAATTACCGTACCAATCACTAAACTCAGTATGACAACAAGAAAGTTTTCACTTTTTAATGCCATTTGAAGCCCAAGCACAGTAACCGCTAAACCGATTGCGTGCATTATCGTCCCTTTCATACTTTCTGGAATCCTACTAAATAATTTACCAAGTAAAGTACCAAATATAATACAAATCCCATTTACAACTGCTCCTAATATAACCATTTCTCATTCTTCACCCTTCGAATTCTTTATTTCTATATTTTGGTTTACACATTGATTTACAAGTTATCTATATGTTAACTTAATATTGAGAATATTAACAAATGTTTTCCACTACATAACCCGCTATTTTTTGTAACTTTAATTACCTTTAATAGATTCAGTGTTAATTTAATTGCGGGATAATATTAAAAGGGAAGGTATATATGAAAACTTTACTAAAACGATTTTTGTTAATAGCCTTTTTCATTACACCGATTGTTTTATTAATCAATTACTCTTTTATTTCAAAAGCAAAAGACAAACCCGATTTACAAAACAAATCTAGTAAAACCGCTTCAAAAAGCGAAAAGAAAATAGAAGACCAAGAAATCACACTCACCTTCTCTGGTGATACAATGTTTGATTGGCAATTGCGTCCTATAATCGAAAAAAACGGGGCTGATTACCCATTCCAACATGTAAAAGAAGAAATAAAAAAAGCTGATATTTCTTTTGTGAATTTAGAGTCGGCATTTACAACGAAAGAAAAGAAAGCACCTGGGCAACTGTTTTGGATTAAAAGTGATCCATCTACACTACAAGCTATTAAAAACACTGGATATGACATCGTAAATATTGGGAATAACCACACACTTGATTATGGGCAAGATGGATTATTAGATACGATTTCTCACGTAGAAAAATTAAAGTTCCCTTACATTGGAGCCGGAAAAAATGCGAAAGATGCATATACAGCACGAGAAATGACCGTAAAAGGGAAAAAGTTCAAATTTCTTTCCTTCGTTCGATTTATGCCTGATTCTAATTGGGTAGCTGGTGAGAATAAACCTGGCGTTACGAATGGCTATGATTTAAATCTTGTAACAAAAACAATTAAAGAACAAAAGAAAGATGCAGACTATTTAATCGTCTATATGCATTGGGGCGTTGAAAAATCAAATCGTCCGGTAGAATACCAAAAGCAATATGTACCTAAAATGGTTGAAGCAGGAGCTAACGCAATTGTCGGAAGCCATCCACATTGGTTACAAGGGTTTGAGTATTATAATAAAGTTCCTATCGCTTACTCATTAGGTAACTTTTTATTCCCGAGTTATGTGAATGGAAAAAGTGCAGAAACTGGCGTCTTAACTTTAACTTTTAAAGGAAAGGATGTCCAAATGTCATTTAACCCTTACATCATTCGTAATAACCAAGTTTCCCCAGTAAATGAAGAAGAAAAGAAAAAAGCTCTACAATATTTACAAACAATTTCAACTGATGTAGAAATTGATGATACAGGGAAAATAAAAAACAAACGAAACTAGACAGCTCAAGATCTATTTCTCTGTAATATACTTTACAGAATAGGTGATAAACATGCGGAAAGACTTATTAGAAAATGTAAGTTTGTTAGAGAACGTTTATAAAATGTCTATAGCAATCCTACTTTTATGTTCCTTTTATTCTGTGAGACTATTTAAAAAAATAAAGCGAGAGAGAAATCTTACTCCCTTTGAATTTACAATGTATGTAATTATTCGCATTGCGATATTTTTTTGGTTAGCTAGCTTTATTCTTCTTGAATTTAATGAGTACCTAGTTTAACTATAAAAAAGATAGAACAAGCACTATATTCCCTCGCTTGTATCTATCTTTTTTATTTACATTCTAACTCTTTCCTTCTATTAAATAAGCAAATCAAACAAAACAGGGTTTTTATTAAGTTCCATAAATTGAATATTATTTTCTTTAAAGCGAGTAATTAATTGCTCATAATCTTCTTTATGTTTTAATTCTACGCCAACTAATGCTGGACCATTTTCTTTATTATGTTTCTTAATATACTCAAAGCGCGTAATGTCATCTTCTGGTCCTAATCCTTTATCAAGAAATTCTCTTAGCGCACCTGAACGCTGTGGAAATTCAATGATGAAATAATGCTTTAACCCTTCGTAAATGAGAGAACGTTCTTTCATTTCTTGCATTCTATCAATATCATTATTTCCACCACTTAGCGTACATACAACTGTTTTACCTTTTATTTCATCCCTGTATAGATCAAGGGCTGCAATAGAGAGTGCACCAGCCGGTTCAGCTACAATCGCATTTTTCTTATACAGTTCTAAAATCGTCGTACAAACCTTTCCCTCTGGTACTAAAACTATGTCATCAATGACATCTTTACAAGTTTCAAATGTTAACTTCCCTGCTTTTTTGACAGCTGCTCCATCAACAAAACTATCTATTTTCTCTAATGATACATTTTCGTTTTGAAGGAAAGCCTCTTTCATAGATGCAGCCCCCATCGGTTCTACACCAATTACCTTTGTAGCTGGACTAACACCTTTCACATATGTACCTACACCTGATGCTAACCCACCGCCGCCAATTGCTGTAAAGAGATAATCAACTGCCTTATCCATATCGTGCATAATTTCAACAGCTACTGTTCCTTGCCCTGCAATTACATACGGATCATCAAACGGATGCACAAATGTCATCCTATTTTCCTCACAATAGCGCTGTGCTTCTTGAAAAGCACCATCAAATGTATCGCCAACTAACATGATTTCTGCAAAGCTACCACCAAAAAATTGAACTTGTGATACTTTCTGTTTTGGTGTCGTTGTTGGCATAAAGATTTTCGATGGAATATTTAATAAATTACACGTATACGCAACTCCTTGTGCGTGATTGCCAGCACTTGCACAAACAACACCATTTTGTAATTGTTCTTTCGACAAACTTTGAATTAAATTGTATGCACCGCGAATTTTGAAAGACCGAATTACTTGCAAATCTTCTCGTTTAATATACACCTCACATTCGTATTTTTCAGATAAAACCTTATCACGTTGCAAGGGCGTTTTCATGACGATATCCTTCATACAGTTATGAGCCATAAGGATATCTTCAATCTTCACTCTCTCCTTCACATTTTGCACCATTTTCTATCATCCTTATCTCTTTTATTTTGACTCAATCAAAATTCGGCACCTTTAGAACTGCACCTGTATTCGCCGATGTTACCATCTGAGAATATCGTCCAAGCCAGCCCGTTTTCACTTTCGGTTCTGGTCGTTTCCATTCTTTTTTACGTTTTTCTAATTCCTCATCACTCACTCTTACTTCTAGCAAGCGTTCCTCAACATCAATACATACAATATCCCCTTGTTCAAGTAGTGCGATTGTTCCACCCGCAGCTGCTTCTGGTGAAATATGCCCTACCGAAATGCCACGTGAAGCTCCAGAGAAACGTCCGTCCGTTAATAATGCAACCTCAGCACCTAATCCCATTCCAGCGATTGCTGATGTTGGTGCTAACATTTCAGGCATACCCGGTCCGCCTCTTGGCCCTTCATAACGAATGACAACTACATCTCCTTTTTTCACTTTCCCAAGCATAATGCCAGCCAGTGCCTCATCTTGTGAATTAAAAATAACGCAAGGTCCTTCAAATCGTTTTACTTCGGTTGCCCCGCTTTTAATAACCGCTCCATCTTTCGCTAGATTTCCTTTTAAAATACGTAAGCCCCCCTCTTCACTATGAGGGTTTTCAAGAGAATGAATCACTTCCTTATCTTTAATCTCTGCATGAGCAATGTTTTCTCTTAATGTTTGCCCAGTAGCCGTAATACGGTCTAAATGAAGTACCCCTTCTTTTCTGCTCATCTCTTTCAAGATTGCACTAATTCCGCCCGCTCGATCAATATCTTCCATATGCCAGTTAGAAGCTGGACTTACTTTACATAAATGCGGTACACGTCTTGAAACAGCATCAATACGGCTCATATCATAATCTAGCCCTGCCTCTTGTGCGAGTGCTAGCGTGTGTAATACTGTATTCGTTGATCCACCCATCGCCATATCAAGTGCAAAAGCATCGTCAATTGCTTCTTCTGTTACAATATCACGCGGTTTAATATCTCTTTCAATTAAAATTTTCAGTTTCTCTGCTGCTTGTTTAATTAACTCTTCACGTCTTGGATCAATTGCTAAAATACTACCGTTTCCAGGAAGGGCTAAACCTAATACTTCACATAAACAGTTCATAGAGTTCGCTGTAAACATGCCGGAACAAGAGCCACAAGATGGACAGCCATGATCTTCAATATCTTTTAATTCTTCTTCTGAAATTTTCCCAGATTGATAAGCTCCTACCCCTTCAAAAACAGAACTAAGGTCAACAACTTCCCCCTTAGATGTTTTCCCAGCTGCCATCGGTCCACCTGAAACAAACACAGTCGGAATGTTAATACGAAGAGCTGCCATCATCATACCTGGTGTAATTTTGTCACAGTTTGGGATACAAATCATGCCGTCAAACCAATGTGCATTTACAACCGTTTCTACTGAATCTGCAATAATTTCACGACTCGGAAGCGAATAACGCATACCGATATGTCCCATCGCAATACCATCGTCTACTCCAATTGTATTGAATTCGAATGGTACCATACCTGCTGCACGAACGGCTTCTTTTACAAGTTTCCCAAACTCGTTCAAGTGCTTATGCCCTGGAATAATTTCAATAAAAGAATTACAAATCGCAATAAACGGCTTATCAAAATCCTCATCTTTCAAACCAGTTGCTTTTAATAAACTACGATGTGGCGCTTTATCAAAACCTTTTTTAATCATGTCGCTTCTCATCTTGTCAAATCCCCTCTTACGTATTTTTCACTTATATTCTCTTAATCTATTTCTTTACTAACGTTTTCTTTTCTGGTTCCTTAATCCAGCTCATCATTTCACGAAGCTCTGTTCCTACTTTTTCTAACTGATGATTTTGTTCTGCTTTTTTCATCGCGTTGTATGTTGGACGACCTGCTTGGTTTTCTAAAATCCATTTTTTCGCGAATTCACCTTGCTGAATTTCTGTAAGTACTCGTTTCATCTCTTTCTTCGTTTCATCTGTAACAATTCTTGATCCTGTTACATAATCTCCAAACTCTGCCGTATCTGAAATAGAATGGCGCATGTTCGTTAATCCACCTTCGTACATTAAATCAACAATTAACTTTAATTCATGCAAACATTCAAAGTATGCAATTTCAGGACGATATCCGCCTTCCGTTAACGTTTCAAAACCAGCTTTTACAAGTGCAGTTACTCCGCCGCAAAGCACAGCTTGCTCACCGAATAAGTCTGTCTCTGTTTCTTCCAGGAATGTCGTTTCAATTACACCTGCACGTGTACAACCTACACCTTTTGCATATGCAAGAGCTACATGTAATGCCGTGCCGGTTGCATCTTGATGCACTGCAACTAATGCCGGAACACCATTTCCTTCTTGGAATACACGGCGAACGAGATGACCTGGGCTTTTTGGTGCGACCATCGCTACGTCTACGTAACTTGGCGGATTAATTTGTCCGAAGTGAATATTAAATCCATGTGAGAAAAGTAACATTTGCCCTTCACGAAGATTCTCTTCTACTTCTGTTTTATAAACATGTGCTTGTTGTTCATCCGGCAATAACATTTGTACAACTTGTGCGGTTCGAACCGCTTCTGAAACGGACATTACTTCAAACCCATCAGCTTTCGCTACTTCATATGACTTACCAGGACGAACGCCAACTACAACTTCCACACCAGAATCACGTAAATTTTGTGCTTGGGCATGACCTTGAGATCCATATCCGACTACCGCAACTGTCTTCCCTTGTAATAACTCTACTTTTGCATCTTGCTCATAATACGTTTTCATATTCCATACACTCCTTATAATTTGTTTACTTGTAGTACATTGATTAATTTTTTCAGCTGACTGATGAGTAATGTTGCTTCTTGTTCTGTACAAACTGTTGTTAACTCCATTTCATTTTCATTTAAATTTAATGAAGAAATATAATAACCACGCCGAGCAAAAATTCCACTTATGCGTAATAAGACGTTTGGGTCGTTATGGATAACTAGTGAAAAAGTATGACTCATTCTTCCCACCTCTTCATCATCATTTCATTATTCCCTTTGTTTGGCGGAACCATCGGAAATACGTTTTCACCTTCTTCTACACAAAAATCAACTACGACAGGACCTTCGTGCGCAAAAGCTTCTAACATCACTTTTTTCGCCTCTGTTGCATTTGTTGCTCTTAGCCCCCTCACTCCATATGCTTCTGCTACTTTTACAAAATCAGGTGATCCAATTTTTGATTCTGATAAACGATTCTCATAAAACATTTCTTGCCATTGCCTTACCATCCCTAAAAATTTGTTGTTTATTATAAATACTTTTACAGGTATGTTATTTTCTGCAATTGTTTGCAGTTCCTGAATATTCATTTGAAAAGAAGCATCGCCCGCAATACAGATGACAAGTTCTTCTTCTTTAGCAAGCTGGGCACCAATAGCTGCTGGGAAACCAAATCCCATTGTTCCTAATCCACCTGAGGTAAGAAAAGTACGAGGTTTTCTCGCTTTATAGAAGTGAGCAGCCCACATTTGATGCTGTCCTACTTCTGTCGTGACAATTGCTTCACCATCCGTTAATTCACTTATTAAATCAATCACATGCTGTGGTTTTAAATTGGATTCTTTTTGTTTATAGGAAAGAGGATATTCTTCTTTCCATTTCCTCACTTTTTGAAGCCATTCATCTGCTTGTGTATACATAGGCATATGTAACAGCATGTGTAACGCTTTTTTCACATCCCCTACAATCGGATGCTCTACAGCTATATTTTTATGGAACTCCGAAGGATCAATATCAATGTGTACCTTTGTCGAATGTGGAGAAAAAAGTTCTAATTTTCCTGTTACGCGATCATCAAAGCGAACACCTAAAGCAAGTAGTAAGTCACATTCTGTTACTGCCATATTTGCAGCGTACGTACCATGCATACCGAGCATTCCTAAAAACAATGGATCTCCCGGCGGATATGCACCTAGTCCCATTAAAGTTGAAACGACTGGAATACGATTCTCTCTTGCAAACTTGATGAGTTCTTCAGATCCACCTGAATGAATGACGCCTCCTCCAATATATAGAAGGGGACGCTTTGCTTTTGAAATTGCTTTAGCCACCTTTCTCAGTTTCATACTGTCTGGTACAACTTCCGGTTTATATCCTATAATGTTAACTTCTTCATTAAAGAAACTTGTCACATTTGCATTTTGAATATCTTTTGGAATATCAATTAATACCGGTCCCGGTCGCCCACTATTAGCGATGTAAAAAGCTTCTTGCACGATACGTGATAAGTGATTTACTTCACGAACTTGGTAATTATGCTTCGTAACAGATACAGTAATTCCGACAATATCAGCTTCTTGAAATCCATCTTTACCAATTAAAGGCGTTGCAACTTGCCCTGTAATAACAACTAAAGGAATCGAATCCATATAAGCATCTGCTAAGCCCGTAACTAAATTCGTCGCTCCTGGTCCAGAGGTAGCAAAGACTACCCCGACCTTTCCAGAAGCTCTCGCATACCCTTCAGCCGCATGAATGGCAGCTTGCTCATGACGAGTTAAAACGTGCTTCAATCCACTTCCATATAACGCATCGTATACTGGCAAAATCGCTCCGCCCGGATAACCGAAAACAGTCGTTACACCTAATTTTTTCAAGCATTGAATAACGTGTCCGGCACCTGTCACTTCTTCGCACTGTAATTTCTCACATGTTGTATACTGTTCCTCCATTTCGATTAACTCCTCTCCCTTTCTACGCTAAACTTTCCGCCAGTCCTGGAACACGTACTCCTCTTTCTCTCGTCAATTTTTTAAACTCTTCAGTTAATCGTTTCGTTACACTTCCTGGTTTCCCATCTCCAATTTCTCTAGAATCAACTTTTACAACTGGAATTAACTCTGCTGCCGTTCCTGTTAAAAACACTTCATCTGCTACATATACGTCATGGCGAGTAAATGGCCTTTCCTCACACGAGATATTAAGACGCTCACATAACTCGATAACACTATTTCTCGTAATACCTTCTAGCGCCCCTAAATACGAAGGAGGTGTTAGCACTTTTCCATCTTTCACAATGAAAACATTATCTCCAGACCCTTCACAAACATATCCTTGTTGGTTAAGCATAAGCGCCTCGAGTACGCCTGCTTGCGCTGCTTCAATTTTTACAAGTACATTATTTAAATAGTTCATTGACTTAATACGTGGATCTAATGCATCTGGCGTATTACGTCTTGATGCTACAGATACAACGCTTAGTCCATTATCATAAAATTCCTGAGGGAATAACTTTAATTGTTCTGCAATAATAATTACGCTCGGTTTCACGCAACTCCTCGGGTCAAGCCCTAAATCCCCTTTTCCTCTTGAAACAATTAATCTAATGTAGGCATCAGCGTATTCATTTTTTTGAAGTGTCTGTAAAACGGCTTCTTCCATTTCTTCTACCGGCATTGGAATCGTCAGTAAAATAGATTTCGCCGATTCATATAATCGTTTCACATGTTCTTTTAGACAAAATACATTTCCTCCGTAACTACGAATCCCTTCAAATACACCGTCTCCATATAAAAAACCGTGATCATATACTGAAACAACTGCCTTTTCTTTTTCTACAAATTCCCCATTCATATAAATGTACTGGTTACCCATCTCACATCGCTCCTCTTTTTTTCTCTCTATTTTTGCAATCTATTTCTACATCGATTGCTGAGATGAGTATTTTAACAGAATATTCAGTATACAAATCTTAAAAATATACTCATCTCAACAATCGATTACGTACATACTTGTAGCAACCCATTGCTGAGACGAGGGAATCGTGGTACCACTCAGCTTCCTTACACTTCTCACGAAATATAAGCTTTGCAAGTCCAATTAGACTTTTGTTTTTCTATCGGAAACAATTCCGCTACTTTTTACTAGTTTTCAAAAGTAGTGCTCCGAGGTGATCTTCAATGATTCGATTGTTACTACCCTCACAGCCTTAGGGCAGCTCTCTGAAACAATCTATATCATTTACTCTCCTCTTCCACGCATTCTTTTATTCTATTTTTATAAAAGAAAAACTCTCGCCTCAGCAATCAACTACTACAACTTAGTAGCTTTGATTGCTGAGGCGAGAGTTTCGCGTTACCACTCAGCTTCCTTATACTTCTCGCGAAATATAAGCTCTGTAGGTCCAATCAGACCCCCGTCCTTTTACCGGAGACGATGCCGCCGCCCTCTACTCAGTTTCCCTTTCGCAAGCGATGCTCCGAGGTGATCTTCAATGATTCGATTGCTACTACTCTCACAGCCTAGGAGTAGCTCTCTGAAACGATCATAATCATCTACTTTCCTCTTCTTTGCATATACAACATATAAAGTTAGAAAATTCTTAATTCACTTTTATTTGTTACACGTATTATAGGACGTTGTTCTTTTCATTGTCAACATGTTTTTAGAAAAAAATAAAATTCATTCTATTTACTAGAAATCTATTTATTTTTTCTCAAAACAAAATCGGAATGAACTTCTTACACATACTCATATATTACTTAAGTATGTTCGCATTACTACATAAAGAAAAACTACTGACAAACATATAAAATTTATGGGGAGATGAGAAAAATATGTTAAAAGGAAAAGTGGCATTAGTTACAGGAGCAAGCCGAGGAATTGGACGTGCTATTGCTAAACGTTTAGCAAATGACGGTGCATTGGTTGCTGTTCATTACGGTAATCGAAAAGATGACGCTGAAGAAACTGTTCATGAAATTCGATCAAATGGTGGCCAAGCTTTTTCTATCGGCGCAAATTTAGAATCCTTACACGGTGTAGAAAACCTTTATAACGCTTTAGATACTGAATTACAAAAGCGCACTGGTGAAACACAATTTGATATTTTAATAAACAATGCCGGCATTGGTCCTGGTGCTTTTATTGAAGAAACAACTGAACAATTTTTTGATAGAATTGTTTCAGTAAATGCAAAAGCACCATTCTTTATCATTCAACAAGCACTGCCACGTTTACGTGACAATAGCCGAATTATTAATATTTCATCCGCTGCGACCCGCATTTCTTTACCTAATTTCGTTGCATATAGTATGACGAAAGGCGCTATTAATACAATGACTTTTACGCTAGCAAAACAGCTTGGAGCACGAGGAATAAAGGTGAATGCAATACTTCCAGGATTTATTAAAACAGATATGAATGCAGAACTCTTGAGCGACCCGATGATGAAGCTGTACGCTACTACTATTTCCGCTTTCAATCGCTTAGGTGAAGTAGAAGACATTGCCGATACTGCTGCATTTCTCGCTTCTCCAGACAGCCGCTGGGTTACTGGACAATTAATTGATGTGAGTGGAGGATCTTGTTTATAAAAAACATATATTTTCAAATCTTTTTTATTGCGCAATAAAACAATTTATATAATACTATATAAAACATATACATTTAGGAGGATTACAACAATGTCCGAAAAAACATACGAACTCGCAACCTTCGCAGGCGGCTGCTTTTGGTGCATGGTAAAACCATTTGATGAACTTCCAGGTATTCATAAAGTGCTTTCTGGCTATGCAGGAGGTCATATAGAAAATCCAACATATGAACAAGTAAAAGCTGGAACATCTGGACATTTAGAAGTTGTTCAAATTACATTCGATCCTTCTATTTTTCCTTATCAGAAATTACTAGACTTATATTGGCCACAAATCGATCCAACTGATGATGGCGGACAATTTTTTGACCGTGGTCCATCTTATCGTACCGCTATTTTTTATCATAACGAAACACAAAAAGCGCTTGCTGAAAAATCAAAACAAGCTCTTACTGAAAGCGGAATGTTTAAAGATCCAATCGTAACTGAAATTCGCCCGGCTGCACCTTTTTTTGAAGCAGAGGAATACCACCAACATTTCTATAAAAAGAACCCAGAGAAATATGCTACTGAGCAAAAAGAATCTGGCCGTGCAGACTTTATAAAAGAAAATTGGCAAAAAAAATAATAAAAATGCATCGTACTCTCTTTTCAAAGTGCGATGCGTTTTTATCTTTGAAAAAAGTACAATACAATGATGAGAACAACCGCTGTTAATGTCCAAAGTGCTATTTCATTTTTCACTCTACTCTTTTTCTTAGTCATTTCCTCTCCTCCTAATAGCAATACAACATATTCAAGATTTCCTCTGTTTAATTGTCCACCTTATATACGTGAATACATCCTTACAAATTCTTATAACAAGACCACCGACGATTCCGATTGCAATTGAAATTACTAACATCTGTACAAAACTAAGAGTAGTTGTGTATGTTATGTAGATAACAATGCATACAAGTAAAACATCCGGTAAAGAAAGCAAAAACTTTTTAAGCATTTCTTCAACTCTCCTATGCTTTATTTATTTGTTCTACTGTAGCTTTGAAATAAAGTTTGTTCAAAAATTCCATTTAGACCCTCATTTTACGGAAAAATAAAAAGAACCCCTTTTTAAAAGGATTCTTTTTCAGCAAATTTAATTTTGATTATTTTTTTACATATCCCATTCCATAATTACTCCTAAAATAGAATAATATTACTAGTGATTTGTTGCGAATTAACTATTTGCCAGGCAATCGGATGTTACACCAGCTACTTACGTCGCATTGACCATATGTATTATCACCTACTGCTACCACCGTGCCATCTAATTTCAGACCGACCGTATGCGCACAACCCGCCGCTATCGCTACAATATCACGCCAATCGCTTACATTACATTGACCATACTCATTCCAGCCGACTGCCACCACGGTACCGTCTGATTTAAGTCCGATTGTATGATTCGTACCAGCTGCTATTGCCATAATATCTTTCCAGCCGCCTACATCGCATTGACCAAGTTTATTATTACCCACTGCCATCACTTTTCCATCCGATTTCAAACCAACAGTATGAAGATAACCTGCCGCCAACTCCACCATACCACACCATCCACTTACATCGCATTGGCCATATCGATTATTCCCCACAGTGGTCACTGTGCCGTCCAATTTAAGACCGATTGTATGCCAGTCACCCGCCGTGACCGCCACAATATCACGCCAGCTACTTACATTGCATTCTCCTTCTTTATTTCGTCCCACCACTATTACTGTGCCATCCGGTTTTAGGCCAAAGGTACGACGCCACCCTGCCGCAACCGCTACAACATTATACCAATCGTGTACATCACATTGTTCATGCTTATTCCAACCCACAGCTACCACAGTACTGTCACATGCAAGACCGATTGTATGTGCATTACCCGTGTTCGTCGCCATATGAACATTACCCGCTGCGACTGCTTCAATATCACACCAGCTGCTTACATTGCATTCTCCTTCTTTATTTCGCCCCACTGCTACTACCGTGCCATCCAATTTAAGAGCAACGGTATGACCACGACCTGCCGCTATCGTATCTTTAGGCCACCGTTTCGCTTTTAACATTTCTTCTTTCGGTGAAATGTAATTCATGTTTTTCCTCCTTGCATATAAGCAACTGTATCCAAATAGATATTTTTATCTAATTTCATTATAAATGCCCCAACTTTTTTTATAAATTTACAGCTACAAAAGAAGCCTATTATTACTTCTTCAAAAAATAAAAACCTCCAGTTTAAATACTAGAGGTTCCTTCTTTATTTCTTCAATCGTTCAATAAAATCGTTCAATTTATCAAGTGATTTCATATTCTGATTACAAGCTACACCATCTTTGCAAATATAGTTTCCCTTTTTAACGAAAGTTCCTGGTACATCACCTTTAATTTCCACTAAAAACATTCCTACTTCTTCATGCCCATGACATAATGAACAAATGCTTTTTTTATTTAAACTTTGAAAAGTTCCTTGCAGACCAACAAACTTATTCTTATCATTTTTCGCTATAATAAATTTCCTACTGGATCCTTTATCAATCCAGCTTAAATAAGATAATTCTTTCATATCCAGTTCTTCCATATCAGGAAGTTTTAACTTTTTCGCCTTAGGAAATAATTTTTTTAATGTTTGCGCTGTAACTTCCTGAAACGGAATGACATACGGATTTATTTTCATTAAAAACGATTCTGCATCTTCTCTATTTTGAACTGTTAATACCGTATCGATTAACTCTTTCTGTTCATCCGTTAAATTCTCAAATACATGTATTATCTTTTCAATTGCAAGTGATTTTAACGCTTGAATTACTCCTCTATCATTTGCCGTTGCATGCCCGTTTGCTAAAATATAAGCTTGTGATTTTATTAAATTATATTGATCACTTCTAATAAACGCTTCCATCTTTATCACTCCATACAAATTGTTGATCTAGTTTTATTGTATACAATGATTCAGTTTTTTGATATGTAAAAGATAACTTAGAAACAAACATTACATACATCGCCTATTCTCTACCGCTGCATTTCCTGACAAAAGAAACCATCGTCTGTTTTCCATTCTGCATATAATACGTCTTCAAATTTAGTAATTCCTTTTTGCTTTATTTGTTTATAAAGCCATCCTTCATCAAAACCTGCTTCCCTCAAATTATCCTTCACTACTTTCCCATCACTAATTAATGAAATCGGTAAGTATACAGGCTTATGTTTTAAACTTAAGTCATTTATAGTAGGAGATTCATATTTACTTTTTTTCAATACACTTATGTTTCCGTTAGGTTCCAATATCATATACTCAACTTCTCGAATTGAAAATATATCTTTTTGTTGCCTAAGCATTTGCTGTAATTGGTTAATATCCAAATGATTTGAACTTAGTTGTTCCCGGTCAATATATCCATTACGGATAATGATTGACGGAGAGCCTTCAAAAAAACTTCTCGTTCCTCTAAATTTTTGTGTTATTACTTCTATTGTATAAATTAACACTACCCATACAAGTACAGCATATAAAATAGACCATACTTTTATTTCCGGATCATATATAGTATTTCCAACCAATTCTCCGAGAACAATGGCAGAAATAAAATCAAAAGGTGTTAGCTGCGATATTTGTGTTTTACCTAATATTTTAGTAGCAATTAATAAAACAAAAAAACCAACAAAAAGTTCTATCGTTATTTGTCCAAGATGATTCATATATGTTCACCTTTCTGCTTTTCACTCAAATGCTATGTATCCAATTTAGTAAAAAACGGCACATTATCGCTATTATCATGTCCATTCACATCCAATAAATACAAAACAAAAAGAGTCTGATTCAAAATAATATTTGAACCAGACTCTTTCCTTTTTTTCACTTAGAATACACAATCTTTTTAATCGTTTCTCCGGAAAGAAAATATTCTTCTGCAAGTTGATGAATAGCAATTCCGCTTTTAAATGCTGCTTTAATCGCGTTATTTCTTTCATCTAATTGTTTTCTTCCTCCAGATCGTGTACCCCATTTATAATGTTTCGTTTCTTGTTTTGGAATGTAAATTGTTTCACCTTGTATATACTTTTGAATTTCAGCAATTAAACTTTCTGGTAAAACTGCCGCAGCTTTTACGTATTTCATCTCTGCTCGCCCCTTATTTTTTATGATTCATTTCAATAAGGTGCAAAGCCAAATATAAAAAATGATACGAGCTCATTTAGGCGATTGTATATTACTTGTCTACCTCACGCAAAGTATCGCCATTTCCATACTTGGCTTTGCATGAGACGTTGCAGTGTCTGGCAATTGAATTATAATCGCCATATAAACACCTCCTAATATACCTTTTGCATTTTATTATATGATAAATTTCCTCTCCTTGCATCTTCATGCTTTTTCAGCAATAAATAATTAATTTTGATATAATACTTTTTATTGAATCAAAAATCATTGTGAGGTTACATTATGAAGAAAAAAATTATCATTACAATCGTTACACTATTCTTTATTATCACGGCATTATTCGGAACATACAAATTGATGAACGCAAGAAGCTTTCAATTATTTGGAGATTTAACACAACGCGTAGAAACAAATGAAAAAGTGATCGCTTTAACTTTTGATGATGGCCCTACTAACAATGTAAAACAAATATTACCGTTACTGGATAAATACAATGCAAAAGCTACTTTCTTTGTTATCGGAAACGAATTAGAACACAATTTACCATTAGGAAAAGCAATTGTTCAATCAGGTCATCAACTTGGAAACCATACGTATTCTCATAACAGAATGGTTTTTAAAACACCTTCTTTTATTAAAGAAGAAATTGAAAAGACGAATTCGTTCATCCGCCAAACAGGATTTACAGACGAAATTGATTTTAGACCCCCTAACGGAAAAAAATTAATTGGGCTACCCTATTATTTAAATAAAAATAATATTGAAACGATTACGTGGGATCTTGAGCCTGATACTTTTTATAAATCTACAGCTGATAAAATTGACTACGTTAATAAAAATGTAAAACCAGGTTCTATCATTTTATTACACTCTATGTATGATAAATCTAATGAAAATTTACAGACCATTGAAGGTATTTTAGACTCTTTATCTAAAGAGGGATATCAATTCGTCACAGTAAATGAACTGCAAAAAAGAGCAAAATAAGGTGAAACTTTAATCAGTGGGGGGGACCCATCCCCCACTTAACTTCTTCGCTTTCGCTGAGTTTTGAGGTGGGGGTCTTACTGCCCGGCAAATAGAAGGATAAAAAAGGTAGCGTATCATATAACGATACGCTACCTTTCTTATTAAATAATTCCAAGTACATTTAGGAATACGATAATAATCGCAATTGGTGCGATATAGCGAAGTAAGAATAACCATAATACGAATAGTTTATAGCCTTTATTTTTACTTACACCAAGCTCTTTCATTAATACATCTTTCTTCATTTTTAAAGGAACAAAGATAGAAACTAATAGAACACCAAGCGGCATTAATACGTTACTAACTGCATAGTCCGATAAATCAAAAATAGTCTTTCCAAAAATCTTCAGATCACTTAATATACCAAATGATAATGCTGATGGTACTCCAACAACGAAGATTAATAATCCAACGATTAAAGCCATTTTTTCACGTTTCCCTTTACCTTTTGCAGTTAAAGATGCAACGCTAATTTCTAACATCGAAATTGCTGATGTAATAGTAGCAAAGAAGAATAGTAATAAGAAAACGATGAAGAATAATTTTCCGAACGCCATTTTACTGAAAATAGCTGGCAATACGATAAACAATAATCCTGGTCCTTGAGATGGTTCCATTCCAAATGCGAATACAACCGGGAATATCGCAAGTCCTGCAAGTAATGTAATAACGAGCGTTAAAGCTACAATAGAAAATGCTGAACGCGGTAAACTTTCTTCTTTCGGTAAGTATGAGCTATACGTTACCATAACGGCTACACCGACAGATAATGAGAAGAACGATTGCCCCATCGCATATAAAATAATTTCTGACGTTACGTTTGAGAAATCAGGTTGTAAGAAGAAGCGAACTCCTTCACCAGCACCGTCTAATGTAAGTGCACGAACAATTAAGACAAAGAATAAAACGAATAGTGCTGGCATGAAATATTTATTTACTTTTTCAACACCATTTTGTACACCTTTACTTACGATGAAAATAGTAATAAGGATGAATAATAGCTGTGACCCGACTGCTAAATACGGATTGGAAATGATTTCACCGAACGTAGCTTCGTACGCCCCATTTCCTTCCCACAGTCTACCTGTAATTGCATTCCATAAATATAATAAAATCCATCCTCCTACAACACTGTAGAAAGAAAGTAATATGAAACATGTTACAATTCCTAATTTACCTAACCACGGCCATAACGTTTTCGGTGCGATTTCTCTATACGCATCAACGGCCTCTTTTTGTGTACTTCTCCCAATAACGAATTCGGCTAATAATAGCGGTAAACCAATTAATAATGTGAAACCGATGAAAATAAGGAAGAATGCGCCGCCTCCTCCGATGCCGGCCATATATGGGAATTTCCAAATCGCCCCAAGACCAATTGCTGAACCTGCTGCAGCTAATACGAAACCTAATTTCGATGTCCATTGCTGTGAATTCATCTGTTAATCTCCTCTCTTTATCTTTTTCTGTTTTATAATTTGGTATTTATATTGTTCTATCAATACTTTTTTCGAATACGTTCACTTCCTCCCTAATAAAAAAACGTCCCTACGTAAATACGTAGGGACGACAAAAATATCGCGGTACCACCCTAGTTATGAAGATACAACAAAAGTAAGACCTAAATAAAAACGTCCCTACGTAAATACGTAGGGACGATAAAATATCGCGGTACCACCCTAGTTATGAAGCCACAGCAAAGTTAGGACCTATATAAAAAACGTCCCTACGTAAATACGTAGGGACGATAAATATCGCGGTACCACCCTAGTTGTGAAAAAATCTTCACCACTTTATTTGATAACGGTATAAACTACCGTCTTCCATTTCCTCATAATGTGAGATTTATGAAAGATGCTCCAGGACGAACTTCATGAATAATCTATATACTGATTCACACCAACCATCAGCTCTCTGAAATAGGGAGATTTTCACTACTATACCCTTTCATTGCCCAAATATTATTTTCCGAATTGATTACTATCATTTTTATCACACATTAAAAATAGTGTCAACTTATATTTTAAGTTTTTATGTCTTATATTCTATTTAAAAATTTGAAATATGACTTTTGTATGAATAGTATTTGAACTTATATGGTTTATACTGTATTAACTTCTCTAACAGGTTTATAGTAGTATACGGTAAAGTGAAACTTTAATCAGCGGAGGATGCCCCACTGATTAAAGTTTCACCAATTTTGCGTTTACTCGTAGTAGCAGGGCTTCCACTTAACTTCTTTCTCCAGCCTCATTTTGAGGTAGGAGTCTTACTGCCCTCAAAGAGCGAGATACATGCAAGGCAACATGAGTAGGAGGAACAAATTTTGTCTACTTCAAAAGTTTTAAAAGGTACTGCTTTACTAAGCGGTGCAACAATGATTTCACGTATTTTAGGTTTTATATACTTCTTCCCTTTTCAATTATTAGTTGGAACACAAGGGGTCGCTTTATACGGATATGCATATACTTGGTATGGTATTTTATTAAGCTTTTCAACTGCCGGTATTCCTATTGCCGTCTCCAAATTTGTTGCAAAACATAATGCACTCGGTGATTATAGTACAAGTAAAAAATTGTATAGCTCGAGCATAAAATTAATGCTATTTATGGGCTTTTTAGGATTTTTAATTTTATTTATTGGAGCGCCTTACATATCACAATTTATTATTCGCTCTAAAACGCCAAATCCACAATTTATCGCTGACGTAACACTTACAATGCGAGCATTAAGTTTCGCACTTATTATCGTACCGGCTATGAGTGTTACACGCGGCTATTTCCAAGGTTTTCAACATATGAAACCAAGTGCTGTTTCTCAAGTCGTAGAACAAATCGCACGCGTTGTTTTCATTTTAGTTGGTAGCTTCATCGTTTCCAAAATATTAGGAGGTTCCGTAGCCTCTTCTGTTGCTGTTGCTACATTCGGTGCTGTTATCGGGGCACTTGCCAGCGTCTCTATTTTAATGCTGTACTGGAAAAAGTATAACGGATTAAAGCCTCCTGAAGATGAATTAAAGTCAAGGGCATCCGATATTCCATTACGAAATATTTATATGGAATTACTTCGATATGCAATCCCAATTGTATTTGTGGGTATTGCAATTCCACTCTATACGTTAGTAGATCAATATACCGTAGCTGATGTCCTTAGAGCGATGGGAGAGCCTTTAGAAACCGCGAATGCAGTTTTCGCTTATATAACGAACTATGCACAAAAGTTAATTATGATTCCGGCTTCACTTGCAACTGGATTCTCATTAACAATTATTCCGGCTATAACGAAATCATTTACAAGCGGAAAACTAGAAGAATTACAAGAACAAATTTCAAAGATATTCCAAGTATTGTTATTCTTCACTATCCCAGCTGCATTTGGTCTTGCTAGCATCGCTTACGATGCATTCCGAATGATTTATGTAGATCCTAAAATTGCACTTGATGGATCACAATATTTAATTTCATTTGCACCTTCTGCTATATTAGGTGCGATTTTCACAGTTTCTGCAGCTATATTACAAGGCATTGATTATCAAAGAAAAACAATGATTGCATTCTCAATCGGTATTCTTGTGAAGATTGTAGTAAACATACCACTTTTACACTTATTCGGTGGACACGGTGCTGTACTTGGAACAATTCTCGGATACCTCGTTTCGAATATTATTATGTTGTATTGCATCATTAAGTTTGCGAAATTTAAAATTGGTGAAACGGTGAAAACAGTATTTCTTATTACGATATACTCCGCAGCAATGTCTGCTGTTGTAATTGCATTAAAAGCAATTATAAGCTGGATTATTCCTGGCCAATCTTATATCGAATCACTGCTCATTGTATTTATATGTGGTGCGGCAGGGGGGCTTGTTTACCTTTTATTCGTATTAACGAGTGGACTCGCTTCACATATTCTTGGTAATCGTATTCAACGTTTACCTGTACTAGGAAAATTAGTAAAATAAAAAAACAAAAGATGTAACTCGTTGTTACATCTTTTGTTTTTACTTTGCATATTGAATGCGTTTTTGTTGCTCCGCAATATTTAATTCTGGAGTATATTGTTTTACTAAATGTAATACCTCTCCCATTAACAATTCTAACTCTTTCACACTATTCTCTGGATGTCCTATTAAAATATTCGCCATACGCTCATATAAATTTTCAGGCTTAATCCCCATTCGTTCCACATTATATGGCATCCATTTAAATGCAGGATGATGCACGTACATGCGGTTCAGACCAAATAAGACTCCAAATATATTTCTTTGAACTTCACAAATAACATCATATAGCATAAGCCAATCTTTTCGTTTTAAAAGAGCCTCTCGATTATGCCAACGATTGCTTAACCAAAGGTTTTCTGCAATCATTTTTTGCGCCAATTCTTCTGGATACGCTTCAACTCTATCTTTTAGAGTATGTACTTTCACTTCTCCATACAAACTCACACCATCATGAATGGATGATACAATACATTGTTTCTCATAATTGATATCATACCGCTCTACAACTTCTGAAATAATTTTTTCTACGGTCACTGTTAAAAAATTACTAATCTCTAGTTTAATTCCTTCTTTCGTCAAATACGTCTCCGACCATTCTTCTTCCTCGTAAGGATAATATGATAAAATTTCTCCACCAATATGATTAATAGGCTCTTTACGATCCTCATCCTCTGGTGGTTCCGACCATAAAATATGTAATTCAATATCTGAATGTTCATCCTCTAATTTTCTAGCTACTGAACCTGCTAAAATAATAGCTTCGATTTTCGGGTTTTTTCTATAAATCTCCGACATTTCTATCGCTTTCTCTCTTAATCCCATTTCATTCCCCCCTAAAACTGCAGTACTCCCCTTACTCCTCATTTATCTATTTCGATATTGCATATTATATTACCTTTTCAAATTCACACTTAATCAAATTTCTACCCAATAACGCTGAACAACTTCACCAGTACGAGAAGAAACTATCTCATTTTCTAACACACCGCCAACCTTTTGAATCGTTTTAGCAGAACCGATATTGGATTTATCGCAAGTTATTAATACTTTCTGCAATCCTAATTTTTGCGCTTCAGTTAATGCAAGCTTTAGTTGTTTCGTAGCGTAACCGTGGCGACGTTTATTCGGATGGACACTATATCCAATATGACCGCTTTCCCTTAATAATTCTGGATTTAATCTATGTCTAATATTCACAAAACCTATAAGTTCCCCTTTTTCAAAACTTAAAAACTGACTAGATGGCACTCGATTCGCTTGTAAGTTTTCTCCTACTTCTTGTATACTCACTTTTTCAAACCATTCAGCTAGGGAATCAAAATTTTGTAAAGAGCTACTACCGTGTGGTTGTTCTCCTGCATGTAAAAAAGCCTCCCGATACTCTATAATTTGTTCACTATATTCATGCGTTGGTTTTAATAGTTTCATCGTGCTTTCCCCCTCTTAACCCCCTAAAACAAACCCCTTAATAGCTCTATTTCACCATTAAGGGGTTTCTATCATTTTTATTCAAATAACCCCATACTCAAATAACGTTCACCAGTATCAGGTGCAATACATAAAACTTTTTTACCAGCGCCTAGGCGCTTCGCTATCATAATTGCTGCGTACACAGAAGCTCCTGAAGACGGCCCTACTAATAAGCCTTCTTGTCTAGCTAAGTTTCTCATTGTCGTTAAAGCCTCTTCGTCTGCAATTTGAATAATTTCGTTATACACTTCTGTATTTAAGTTTTTCGGAATAAATCCTGGGCTTGTTCCTACTAGTTTATGAGGACCTGGTACACCACCTGATAAAACGGGAGATCCTTTCGGTTCCACTACTGCAATATATAAGTTTGGTAATTTCTCTTTTAACGTTTCACCAGTCCCTGTAATCGTTCCGCCTGTTCCTGCCGTTGCAACAAAAGCATCAAGCTCTCCATCCATTTGTTCGTAAATTTCAAGTGCAGTCGTATAACGGTGAATATTCGGATTAGCTGGATTTTCAAATTGTTGCGGGATAAAACTATTCGGTATTTGTTTTTGCAGTTCTAACGCCTTTGCAATCGCTCCTGGCATTCTTTGTTCTGCTGGTGTTAAAACTACTTCTGCCCCGTATGCTTTCAATAAATTAATACGCTCTTTTGACATATTGTCTGGCATAATTAAAATCGCTTTATACCCTTTAGCAGCTGCGTTCATCGCTAAACCAATTCCTGTATTCCCACTTGTCGGTTCAATAATTGTATCCCCTGGTTTAATGAGACCATTTTCTTCTGCAACATGAAGTAAATTATAAGCAGCACGGTCTTTCACACTACGTGATGGGTTAAACATTTCTAGTTTCACATACACATCCGCTGCGTCTTCCGGAATAAATTTAGATAATCGGACGACAGGTGTATCTCCTATTAATTCTGTTACGTTTTCACATAATTTCATAGTGCATCCCCTATTCTATCGTTTTCTTATCACTTGGTAATAACCATGAAGTAAGTCCAATTAACGGTAAACAACTACATAATATCATAATGAACTGAAGGCTATATATATCAGCTAATTTCCCAAGAACTACAGCACCTAATGCCCCAAGTCCAAACGCAAGACCTACGATTAATCCTGACACCATTCCCACTTTTCCAGGTACAAGCTCTTGCGCGTATACAACAATTACACTAAAACTACTTGAACTAATAAAACCGATACATAAAAATAAAGGTACGACCCACACAAGTGAGACATGTGGTAATAACAGTGCAAGTGGCGCTGAACCTAACATTGAAAATACGATGATGTTTTTCTTACCAAATCGATCTGCTAACGGTCCTCCGAAGAAAGTTCCTAACACACCAGCAATCATAAATGCGAATACGAAATACTGCGCATTTTTTATAGATAAACCGTAATGCTCAATTAAGTAAAATTGATAGAAATTCCCGATACCGGCACCGTACCAAGAGCGCACAAAAGTAAGAAAAACAAGAAGTATAATAACGAATTTAATGTGTGTACTTACAATTGCATTTTCCGCCTCAAGCGCAGCTCTCTTCTTCCTTCTTACAGCGCCGGTTGCTAATTCATTTTTGTACCAATTCGATACGAAAATTAATAATATAATTCCTACTGCTGCAAATGCTGTAAAACCTAAAGAACCAATTTGACCAAGCGGAACGAAAATTAGCGCTGTAAAAATGGGAGCTAAGGAATTCCCCGTGTTTCCCCCAACTTGATAAATCGCTTGCGCTAACCCTCGTTTTGCACCTGCCGCCATATACGCAACACGAGCGCCTTCTGGATGAAAGACTGCAGAACCTAAGCCAATAAATAAAACAGAAATAATAACAACTATAAAGTTCGGCGCAAATGCGAGTCCAATCATCCCAAGCATACTTGAAAACATGCCGAGTGGTAATAAAAATGGTGACGGCTTCTTATCTGAATACATACCAAACACCGGTTGCATAATCGATGACGTCATATTTAACGCAAATGCAATCCACCCTACTTGCATATAGGATAAATTCATCGTTTTTTCCAAAATAGGAAACAACGCCGGCACAACTGCTTGCATTGAATCATTTAAAAAATGTCCAAAGCTTATCGCAAATAATATTCGATATATTGTCGGTGTTTCTACTGTGTTTTTTTGCGAAACTGCCTGCATATGTGAATCTCCCCTTTCTGTACAAAATATTTATTTATTAAAGTAGGTGTAATAAATTCTGACTTTTGAAACATTTCTATTCTATACTGCTTTCATTTCTTTTTCCAGAAATATAACTTAACTTCCGTCATTGGCTTGAATCCTTGTAACTTTCAGCAGCAAAACATTACAGAAAAAGGCAACCCAATCACATACTGGGTTGCCTCTCAAATTAAATCGCAAAACGCTTATACTTTTCGTAATCACTCGTCTTACATTCTAGTTCAATTTTTGTACCTTCGTTTTCATAACTCGTAGATAAAACGTGCGCATGATTGTTGAAATAAGAAACTACCTGTCCTTGATCATACGGAATTAACATTTCACACTTCGTATACTCTTTATAAATATACGAGCGAATCATTTCTACAAGCTCTTCAATTCCAACATGCTTCTTCGCAGATAAATACACGCGGTCTTCTTGTACTTTTGGAATTTCAACATCTATCATATCTGATTTGTTATATGCATATATCGTTGGAATATTTTCTACTCCAATTTTCTTTAACGTTTCATTTGTAATATCAATTAATTGTTCATAATTTGGATTTGCGTAATCTACAACGTGAATAAGTAAGTCTGCTTCTGCTACTTCTTCTAACGTTGAACGGAACGCTTTCACAAGATGATGTGGTAATTTACTTACAAATCCAACCGTATCCGTTAATAAAAATGATTTATTATCTGGTAAATCAATATTTCGTACAGATGTTTCTAATGTCGCGAATAACATATCTTTTTCAAATACTTGTTTTTCTTCCGTACCATTATAAATTTCCAGCATTGCATTCATCGTCGTTGATTTTCCTGCGTTTGTATAGCCTACTAATGCTACAACTGGTACTTCATTTTTCTTACGTTGCTTTCGCTGCGTTTGACGCTGAGCAACAAGCGCTTCTAAGTCTTTATTTAAAACTGAAATTTGCTCTTCAATTTTACGACGGTCTAACTCTAATTTTTTCTCACCGACACCTTTATTTTTCGTACCAACACCTCCGCTCTGTCTTCCTAATGATTCACGAAGACCGATTAAACGAGGCATCATATACTGAAGATGCGCTACTTCTACTTGCAGCTGCGCTTCTTTCGTTTTCGCACGTTGCGCAAAAATATCTAAAATTAAAATGGTACGATCAATAACTTTACAGTCTAAATCTTCCTCTAAATTTCGAATTTGTGAAGGAGATAATTCGTCATTAAAGATTACCATATTCGCATCTACTTCATTTACATAGGCTGCTACTTCTTCAATCTTTCCTTTTCCAATATAATGTGATGGGTTTACTCGTTGTAAATTTTGCGTCACTTGCCCGATTACCTCTACATCACAAGCTTCTGCAAGATTCGTTAACTCTTCCATAGAATATACAAAATCATCTTCATTTCCTAAATTCACTCCAACTAAAACTGCTCTTTGTAATAATTCTTCCATATATTTATTCCTCCATTTCGATTACGTAAAATAAAAAACACAGGTCGCTGCCTGTGTTTTCGTAAACGGATAAGGGTTCACCAAAGAAATAGAAGAAAGTTATACTTCCATCCTATCTCATAGTCAATAAGTCTCAAGATCATATACGAATCCACAACAAGTGTTCACCTATACGATCCCAATCTAATTTTAAAGGCAAAACAAAAAGAGGGCGTATTCGTCCCTCCCTCTTTTTCACATATAAGCTTAATAAAGGGTTCCTTTAAAATAGGCAGACCAATCCCGTTCACTCTGTACACAGACAGAGCCTTTGAGCGCTATTCAATTATTGGCACAAAGTATTGAGACGTAATCTGATTAAGATCAAAGGAAGCCCCTCCGTTCATTTTAAGTTATATAAAGTGTAGCATAAGTAATTCGCTTTCACAAGGTTAACCCCCCTATAGAAACAGAAAGAAAATCTTTATATTTTTACTTTAATCGTCATTTTTTGCGTGTTCTTCTCACAAAAAAACTAACAACAGCAATGATCAATAGCAGACCTATGGATATGATAGCAACTTGCCACCAACTGAAACCACTCACCATTCCACCTTTTAAATTCACTTTCTTCGTCGGAACAGACTCTTTTGCAATATGACTTAAAGCCGCTTTGTCCACCCCTGCCTCATCCAATCTCTTCGTTCCACTACAACTATGTGTGTGTAATTGTTTTTCTGATCCCCTTTGAGAAGAAAACACTAAGTACTCTCCTCCCTCTACAAAGTGAAACACACAATCACAAGCATGAGATTTCTCTGGAAAAATAATAAGAATAAAGCTACAAATAATGACAACAGGCAACATGCGCAAAATTCTTTTCAAGGAGCCCCACTCCCTTCATTATCAATTTCAAAAGCTTCTCGTATATTATTTTTACGCTACTCGTCAAATTCCTCCAGAGTAAATTAAACAGTATCGTTTCCATACAATAAAAGTCTTTATTGACATTTTTTATAACCTGGTATTAGTATAAGGTTATAAAAAATAAGTTAGGAGATGTCCCTATGAATTCTAAATCTCGTATTACCGCAATTGGTACTTATGTTCCAAATCAAATATTGTCTAATAACGATTTAGAAAAAATGGTCCATACGAACGATGAATGGATTGTGCAAAGAACAGGCATGAAAGAAAGAAGAATTGCTAACGAAGACGAATACTCCTCACACTTAGCCATTAAAGCAGTCGAAAATTTGTGTACAACATATAAGAAAAACTTAGAAGATATTGACTGTATCATCGTTGCTACAACTACTGCTGACTATGTTTTTCCTAGTGTCGCTTGCCAAATACAACAATACTTCAACATACCTCATACACTAGCTTTTGATTTAAATGCGACTTGCGCTGGTTTCACATACGGACTGCATGTCGGTAATAGCTTAATCACTTCTGGATCACATCAAAAAGTACTCGTCATAGCGACAGAGACATTATCTAAAGTTACTGATTACACCGATAGAACGACCTGTATTTTGTTCGGTGATGGCGCTGGAGCTATTTTATTAGAAAGAGATGAAAACAAACCAAGCTTTATTGCTGCTCACATGGGAACAAACGGTAACGGTGGTATTCATCTATACAGAACAAACTTATCTACTACTATGAATGGCACACCACTACAAACAAATGAAAAAATCGTTCAAAACGGAAGAGAAATATATAAATGGGCTGTACGAACAGTACCATACGGCATAAAAGAACTATTACATACTGCAAATTTGCAAATAGATGATATAGACTGGTTCATACCACATAGTGCTAACTTAAGAATGATTGAATCTATTTGCGAAAAATCAAAAATATCTATTCAAAAAACATTAACGAGTGTGGAAGATATGGGGAATACATCTTCCGTCTCTATTCCACTCGCTTTAGATTTAGCTAGAAAAAAAGGAAGATTAAATAACGGAGATACACTTTTGCTATACGGATTTGGCGGTGGACTTACGCATTTAGGGCTTATTGTGGAGTGGGATTTAAGTTAAGTATTGAAAAAGAGGTTCTAATTAGTAACTAGAACCTCTTTCTCATTTAATTTCTCGCCCCTTTTCGAGACCATATCACAATAGGAATAAGCAATAATGCTAGCACTCCTCCCGCTAATGATAATGCGGCATAACTGGAATTCGCTACTATCATACCTGACATCGCTCCACCAGAAGCCCCAGCTAACGCAACAAATACATCTATTTTGCCTTGTGTTTTTGCACGTGTAGAAGGTATAGTTGCATCAACAATTTGAGCTGTGCCACTTATTAAACCGAGGTTCCAACCTAACCCAAGTAAAGACAGAGCAACAATTAATAATAGTAAAGAATCACTCGGCGCCATCGCAGCTATGACACCCGCCGCTAATAAAATTATTCCACCAGCTATACTCATCGTAGTTCGTCCGATTTTATCAATTAACATTCCTGTAACGAGAGACGGAAGATACATTGCACCTACATGAAAACCAATTACAAGCCCTACTGCACTTAAACCATGACCATGATGCCCCATATGAACTGGCGTCATCGTCATAATCGCAACCATCACTATTTGAGTAAGTATCATAACGATTGCTCCAACTGTAATACCTCGTTTGTTTTCTTTCACTTCTTCTGTTACTGGTTGCCCTTTATATGTATGTTCTCGTTTATATATTTCTATTATGTTAGCAATAATTAATGGATCTGGACGAAGCATAATAAAAAGGATAAGACCCGCCAGTATAAATGCCGCTGCTGATAATATAAACGGACCTGCAAGGTTAGGAATTCCGATTGAATGGGCAAAATCTCCCATTACGCCTACTAAGTTCGGTCCTGCAACTGCACCGAAAGTCGTCATAACCATCGTAATACTAATAGCAGTTGCTCGTTGTCTCTTATCTGCTAAATCGGTACCAGCATAACGAGCTTGTAGATTCGTCGCTGTACCTGCACCATATATGAGTAAAGAGACTAGTAATAAAATAATACTATTTGTTAAAGCAGCCAATACAACTCCAATAGCCCCTAGCCCCCCTACTATAAACCCTGTTGCAAGTCCTATTCGGCGACCATATTTTTGCGATAACTTCCCAACAAAGAAAGCCGCTACCGCAGACCCCATTGTAAACATAGCAGCCGGTAATCCTGCATGTGCATCTGTCCCAAGCATTTGCTGCGCAAGAAGTGCACCTACTGTAATTCCAGCAGCTAATCCCGCTCCACCGAACATTTGTGAAATACTTACGATTATTAATGTTCGTTTATATAATTTTTGTTGCTCTTCTTCTGTGTACATACGATTACGTATTGAAGCATCTGCTGTCTCTATCATTTCCTCACCCTCTCTATAAAACTAATACCTCTTGTTAATGTACTATAGAACAACAAAATTCCAAAATTTAAAATGCTACAGTTTATTTATTAATGTAAAGAACCCCACGGTTTATGTTTCGCTCATTACCGAGGGGCTCCCAAAATCACAGGGTAGATTTTCCTATATTTTACATTCAAACTTTCGACTATTTTACAACTACATCTTGATTATTTTCAAAGCCCTCTGCCTTACCTTCTTTCATTTCATAATAATAAGAAGGTAATTCTATACCATGCTCTAAGAAATAATCCTCAATTAATGAAATAATCACTTTCAATGTTTTCAAACGTGCATATAATTTATCATTACTCGCGATAATTTGCCATTTCGCATTTGGCTTATTTGTTTTTTCAAACATTTCTTCCATTACTTCAACATACTCGTCCCATTTTTCACGATTACGCCAATCTTCGTCTGTAATTTTCCATCTCTTCAAAGGATTATTCTCTCTATCTTTAAACCTTTTTAACTGTTCATCTTTGCTAATATGATAGAAGAACTTCCCTATTATGTAATAGTCATCTGTTAATAGTTTTTCAAAATCATTAATCTCATCATATGCTCTCATCCACTCTTCCTTTGTAGCAAATCCTTCCACACGCTCAACTAACACACGACCATACCATGAGCGATCAAAAATAGTAATTTGCCCGTACTGTGGAATTTTGCGCCAGAAACGTTGCAAATAATGGTAACGTTTTTCATGAGGTGCAGGCGCTCCAATTGGAGTTACTTGAAAACCACGCGGGTCAAGATGTTCCGTCACCCGCTTAATTGCCCCACCTTTACCAGCCGCATCCCAACCTTCCATAACGAGCATAACCGCGATTTTTTCTTCTTTTAAAATTTGCTGTAATGCTAATAAGCGCCTTTGATATTTTTCGAGTTTCTTATTGTACTTAGATTTTGATTCAATTTTTTTCGTTAAATCTACTTTAGCAAGATGCCCATTTTCCATAAAACAAATCCCCCTTGTTGTATGATAATATTATTTTAACATATTTTTGGTAAATTTTTCATATTACAAAAAACTGTGCAGGAAAATCTCTACACAGTTTTTCACTCTAACTTTACATCTACCTCGATATTCCCTTTTCTATTGCTCACAGCTTTCATAAAGAATATAGCAATTAAAACAACTGTAATAACCGTGCCTGCAATCGGAGATATGTTTAGTGGAATGTTAGAAGCGATTTTCACATTTTACAATCGAATGATTGGGGGAATCCCCCTTCTAGTAAAAAATAAGCAAATACTGTAAAGCCAATGATTACTACTGAAAATTATGTAGTTACAACTCCTATTGGTATTGTAAGCAGCGTAACATTTGAACTTTCTCTTACAGAACTGACAATTGAATATATACCTAAAATAAAACTAAGTATCGCAATACTTATATACACAATTACTGCATACCAAGGATTAAAGTCTAATAAGAGTCCAGAAATAACTATATACAAAAATAATAGTTGCAGAAAAACACTGCTCCCCATACTTATTAATATTCTCAACATACGCTTCCCCTTATGTTCACCATTCCTTTTTTTTCATTGCGTTTGATGTGTATTAGCATATGAATCAAATGTAATAATTCTTAACAATCACCCTTACATTAAATGGTATATCCTCTTATAAAGAGAAGATAATAACAAATAAATCCGTTACAGAATGGGAGTTCTCAAAAAATGAAACGAAAAATATTCTTTCTCTTTGTGCTTATTTGTGTAGTACTACCAATGCAAGCTAGCGCTTACACATTTCAATCGCTACCAATTGTGTTAAAGTCTAAACAATGGTATATCGAAATTGATAAATCTCATAACTCAAATGAACAAGTAATCCGGTCAAAACAAGGTGTATATGATACGTATAGTTTACTCGTAAAAAATATCGGTACTGATGTTTCAAATGTATCTGTAGAAATACTTGATAACACGCCTACATCTAAAGCTACCTTTACACCTACTACATCTGATGAAAACATCTCAAAAAGTCATACAAGCTTTGACCACATGGTATTTCCATTAGACTTTAATAGCCATAATTTTAAAGTCGTTATTACTTGGGAAGAAAAGAATTTCTCTTACAATGGTCATCCGGTAAATGAGGGTAAAAAAATGAAACAAACATTTGTATTTAATGAAGACTAAGCCTTATTTTAAGTATGGCTTAGTCTTTTTTTATGAAACCCGATTGGATCGCTTCTGTCACTTCTTTTGCAATTTCCATTTTCGTTGCTTTCTTGCAAATACATGTTTCCCATATATGTACAGAAGGCTCTTCATTAGAAAGATGCTTCAGTAATATGAGCCGTTCATACTCTAGTTTATTATCAACAGGAGTCACAATATATACAGTAAAATTCTTCGTATCAAATACCTGTTCTTTTACAACATATTCGCCTTGTAGTTCCGATTCTAAAAATTCGTTGAGGCAATCTACAACCATATAAAATAACTCCTTTCATTATTCATTCAAATTATTAATCAAACTTACGAATACTTGGGACAGATAGAGCAATTACAATTGTAAAGATTACGAATAATGCTAGCATTAATATAGTTACCTCTCCGCCTATTACATTCGCTAACCAACCAACAACTACATATCCTAATGGCAATAAAGCAAAAGAACCTAACATATCAAGGCTTGCTACTCTTCCGAAAGCTTCTTCCGGTACGAGCTCTTGTAAACTCGTTTCCCAAATGAGTCCAAATATCATCATACCGAATCCTTCAATTGCCATTAAGAATATTAAAGCAGGCGCCCAAGAAATAAAAGGCATAACTAATAGAGCGAAGCCGCTAATTAAAACACCTCCATAGGCCAGTAACCCTCTCTTGTGCCACCGCTCTTTCCCACCAAATATTAATGCGGCAATTACAGCACCGCCACCAGAAGATGCCATTCCCAGTCCGTAAACGTAAGCTTCAAAATGATGATGAATATTAAATAACCATGGAATTAATACGACGATAATGCCGGCATAACAAATATTTACGCAAGAAAAAACTAAGATTGTAATCCAAAGCCACGGATGACTTTTTAAAACTAAAACACCCTCCATAAACTCCTTTTTATAATCAACCTTACTCTTTTCAATCGATTTTATTTTTTTAAACTTAATTTCTTTTAAAAATAATAAACATAAAAATGATAATAAGTACGTTGCTGCATCTAATCCAAATCCTATCCCAGCAGATGCAACTGAAACGATTAATCCACCAAGTGCTGGTCCAATTAACCGTATGCCTTGATTACTCATTTGCGTTAATGCATTAGCTGCATTGCGAATTTCAGGTACGAATACTTTCGCCCTCACGGCAGAATATGCTGGCTGAAATATCCCTTCCATAAGTCCATATACGGCAACGAGGACATATAACAGCCTAATCGTTAACAAATCCGTAAATATAAGCGATGCAAGTAATAGCATTACTATACAGCGGATTATATCCGTAAATAACATTAATTTTACTCGATCAATTCGATCTACAACTAACCCTGCAAACGGTAAAGCAAGAATATTAGGTAGCATATACATTGCCATAGTCATCCCCATTACAACTGTTGAACCAGTTAGTGAGTAAACAACGACTGGCAAAATAACCATTGTTATAGAACTCCCTAAAGTTGAAAGCAATTGTCCAATCCACAAAAACTTAAAATGCCGTGATACTTTGACTGGCAACAGTAATTTTCCGACATATCCTAAACCTTTTTGGGTTTGTATTTCTCCCTGCATTTTCCTCACCTCTTTTCACTTAACTATAAACTCTATAATAAACATCTGAAAAATATTAATATTCTATTTTAAATTATAATATGAAACTACTATATTTATGGTAAAATTATCAAAAAAATACAAGGGAGAAAATATGGTCATGCCTTCCAATTCACCTAACATCGAGCACCAGATCTATACAATGTGTATGATCCAGCGTAACAATGAAATTTTACTTTTAAAACGTCCCAATCATCGAGGCTTTCCTGGCTATATAGCTCCTGGCGGAAAAGTAGATTTCCCAGAAAGTATCGTCCAAGCTGCTATACGAGAAGTGAAAGAAGAAACTGGACTACACGTTTCTAATTTAACTTTTAAAGGGGTAGACGAATATGTAAATCCTAAGGAGCATGTTCGATATATGGTATTCAACTATTGGACAGACTCATTTGAAGGCGAGCTTCTTATTAATCCTCCTGAGGGTGAATTAGTATGGGTGCCAATCGATACAGCACTCAATCTTCCTATGCAAGATTGGTTTAAAGAAAGATTCCCATTATTTTTTAAAAAAGGCACGTTTGAAATTCAACGTGTTTGGGACCGAGACTTAGATAAACAAGTCGCTATGACAATTACCCATACGTAAAAAAGCTTGGAATCCCTCCAAGCTTTTCTTACTTCACCTCTATTTTCTTAATCTCATAATCAATTTCTAAAAACTTAACTCCGAATATCCACATTTTATGGTGAGCAGTTAGCATGTGACCCTTTCCCTCTTTAATGATAAAAATCTCTGTTAACGGTAAACGGATTGTAAAGAAACCAGTATGTAGATAAATCCCCTCATCTCCCTTACTATTTTCTCTCAACTTACTAGTAATGATTAAATCATTGCTATCATTACATACTTTTAAAATACCTGTCATATTCGAATAAGGTAAAGGCAATGCGATATTCATATATGTCTCGTTCTTATGCGTATGTTTTGAATACAGAGCCAAAAAAATAGACTCTCCTGCTTCATTTTCCCTTAGCCAAGCCCTTACATTCTCTCTTCCATCTTTCTCATCATTTACACCTATGATAGAGCCATACATTGTTTCCCACTTATCGCCCATACCTAAATGTATTTGTCCTACTCGTTTACTCATTTTCGTATAACAAAATGCAAATGGACGGAACCAACGAGCCCATTTAATATTCGATTGTAACTCATACGCTGCTGTATTTTCATAAAAACGAATCATACTTAAAGGAACCTTCGTCACGTCAAATGACTCACTATGAAAATCATTTATTTTATCAACTAAACCGTTGTATTCCTTACTATCTACTAAATTTCCATTCTGTAAAAATGTCCCACCAATTCTCACGCTTCCTCTTAATCTACTCATTGGTTTCCCATAGTACTTATAATTTGGAGCACTCTTTTCAATCATCCAACCTACAAATGCTGGTAATGCTACTCCAATGCCATTTACCACACCGTGAATCCAAACCATTTGAGCAATTGTAATCGTCAGTACTTGTTTTAAATTTCCGTATGAATATATGAGTGAGAACATAATTGTAACCATGAGCGTACTAGACGAAATGATTAAGAGAACCTTTGCACGAATAGCATTAAATTTCGCTTTCCAAACGTAAATACCATATCCATAAATAGCACATAAATATATCACAACTGCAAAAAATTCTAATATCCTCGAATATGTAATTCCTATTGCAACTGTCATAGGTGAAATCATGATGATAAACATAATAGCATCATACACTTTACTTCTCTTTTCTCTTTTTCTCCCTATTAAACCAGCTGATAATGGCAATAAAAACGCCGAATAATGAAAATGTGCAGCTGTGAGTAAAACAATGTCAGAGCTAAAATGCATAATTGAAAGTTTTGCTACTGAAGCAAAAAACCAAAAACCACCTAAAAACAAATAAATAAACGCACTATCTATGACGGTCTCCTCTAACGGCTTCCATCCTCTTTCTAGCAATCTACTTACACCAAATAACGCAACAATTCCTGTATATACAAACCAAACTAGCGCAAATAAATAGTGATTTGTGACGAAAGCTAGCATTGCGCAAATTGCTGCGATTGGATATAAAAACGATACGAATTTATAAAATAATAAATACGATCCATTTCTTGTTCTTTTATCAATAATACAAAAAGACATCGGTATAAATAATAAAACAGATAATAATATAATTGCTTCAACAGGATTTATATTCGACCACTCACATATTAGAAAAACAACATAACAAGCAAGCCCAAATATTATATTTTTCATATCGTTTATTCCCTTTCTACAAATGTTCCCTTGTATGAAAAAAGCGAACCAATTAACGGGTTTCGTACTTGTACATGAATTCGAAAACACTTAAGTGTTTCATCATAACTTTCAACAATTTTTGCCTCACCATACAAAAATTTTGGTAACGGCATTTTTCTTCCAAACATATAAAACCATTGTTCCTTTGAAGAAATATGCATTGCCCCTAACTCATCGATATGAAAATGCAGTGTAGAAACGAGTAAATGTGGTTCGCCAAAATAATCTACAATTTCATTTTCGTTTTCATCCAATTGCATAACTGCGTTAAAATATCTTTTCTTATTATGAAAATAAAAAGTACGGTTCCACCTTACTAATTCTTGTCCATATTCATCTCGCTCAGCTATGTTTTGTATCGTAAATGGAATTTCCTCTCCTCGTTCCGAGAAAAACATTCGAAACTTCGATGCAATTTTCAATATAAATTTTACGAAAAAAGAGCCACCGTAAATTTCATCCATCTTTCCTTCCCCTGTAAAACTATTCTCTTCTGTAATCGCATAACGCTTCTGCAATTCAGGATGAAGATTTTTATAGGTATCCCCTAATAATCGTTCATACATATTAGCCATACACTTGTCCCTTTCTCGCCCTATTGCAATTTTTCGCGCTTGGTAAATCGAAACTATTTATATAACCGACAATTGATAACCCCATTAGAAGAACATTTAATGTAATCGGATTAAACGGCCCTGTAAAGCTTGCGATATTCGTAAATCCTGCCGCTAACGTTAAGGCTATTAACATAAAAATATGTACGACAAATACTTTTCGTTTTTGAAATGGCAACAACCATATGACACCAAAAATAATTTCTAGTAATCCAATTATTTTAAGTACAAAAATACTATGTTCAGTTGAACCAATCATCACAGATAGCATTTTTAGTTCTTCTGAATGAGTAAACACTAGTTTCGGTACTATTCCTTGATACATCCATACAAAAGCAAATAAAAAACATACGAGCCAATACGTCATTGTTCTTCTAATTAGTAACCTAGGATGAAGCCCCTTTTCTAACCATAATTTTAAGGCATCAAAACTCCAAGCAGTCGCCCAACCTAATAATGGACGAAACATATATGAATCAATCACATTTCCTATACGACCATATCTCGTATCATAATCATATTGCGTTTCAAAATGAATACACTCTTTATGCGGTGTATACTTCCAATAACCACGCCCTATTCGTATAAGTGATAATGTATTGTCTGTCCAAAATTTCAAAGAAGAAATCCGTTCACCAGTTTCTTTTCTTATTTCACCTATCGATTCCCCTTCTCCGCCTATTTCAAGCCCAAATCCTATCTTTGTTTTATATAAAAACTTCTGTGGTTCTCCCTCTTTTTTCTCTAAATACGAGATTTCAGTAAAACGAGCATCCCACTCTGTATGTAGGTCTGGTTCTTGCGTATATTCCCATAATTTCTCTATTGTTGTTTTCATTTCTGTCGCAACATAAATAGGCCTTTTTCTTTTCATACTCCGACCTCCTATACTCTATATTTTTAATGTACATGTAATATATGTATTTTGCTACATTTTTCACAAACTTCATCTCTAAAAAGAAAGAATTTTGAAAATATATATAAAACACTTGATTCCCTGAATAATTTAAATTATTATAAAACAAATGTTACCAACAACTTCATAAATCAAACACTCTCGCCTAAAACGTGAGATAGAGGTTGCAATACTTATGAGTATTCTAATGGAGACACAGAGATGTCTATGAAATTGGATGAAAGGAAGTGTTGCCGAAATTGATAAATTTCTCTGCATTTATCAATTGGGGCTGTTTTCGAATAGAAACAGAACTGTCATATGTACAGACGTGTACGTATGAAGAGCTATCTACAAAAAAGAGATATCATTTTCATGGTATTCCTTTTTTGGCGGTTTTTTTATTAGCTCCGTTTTCTGTTTCCCTTTTCCTGTAACAGCACCATCCTCACTTATTTGAGATGGTGTTTTTTGTTTTTCTCTCTGGTAACTACAGGAATATTGGGATTTATATATGTCCTAATCTATTCTTAAAAATGGACGAAAGAAGGAATTCGTAATGGAAACGATTGTACAAAAATTTGGTGGTACTTCTGTCGGAAGTGTTGAGCGCATTCAACATGTGGCAAATTTAATTATTGAAGAATATGAACGAGGACATAGTATCGTCTCTGTCGTTTCAGCAATGGGGAAAAGCACAGATAAACTTGTAGCACTTGCTAACGCTATTGCGGAAAATCCAAGCAAACGTGAAATGGATATGCTTCTATCTACAGGAGAACAAATAACTATTTCATTATTAACAATGGTACTACAAGCAAAAGGTTATAACGCAATTTCATTAACAGGATGGCAAGCTGGTATTACGACAGAATCTGTACACAGTAGTGCACGGATTACTGACATTAACGTTGAGCGTATTCAGTCTTATCTTACTGAAGGCACGATTGTTATCGTAGCTGGTTTCCAAGGAATCAGTGAAAAAAATGAAATTACAACGCTTGGACGTGGTGGCTCTGATACGACAGCTGTTGCATTAGCAGCGGCACTAAAAGCGAACAAATGTGATATTTATACGGATGTAACAGGCGTATACACGACGGATCCACGAGTTGTAAAGACAGCTTACAAATTAGATGAAATTTCTTATGATGAAATGTTAGAACTGGCAAACCTCGGCGCCGGCGTATTACATCCACGTGCTGTTGAATTTGCCAAAAATCATCATGTCGTTTTAGAAGTTCGCTCAAGTATGGAACAAGAAAACGGAACAATTGTAAAAGGAGAATGTAACATGGAACAACAATCAATCGTTAAAGGTATTGCTTTTGAAGATAATATTACACGTGTCACAGTGAAAGGATTAGAGCAAGGTTCACTTTCAACAATTTTCTCTACGTTAGCTAACGCACATATTAATGTAGATATTATTATTCAAAGTATTACAAATGAAGGAACTGTTCATCTTTCCTTCTCTATCCATTCTAATGACTTACAAGAAACACTAGAAGTATTGGAACAGAATCAAGAAGATCTTCACTATGAGTCTGTAGAACATGAAAATCATTTAGCAAAAGTATCAATTGTAGGATCTGGTATGGTATCTAATCCAGGTGTTGCTGCGAATATGTTCACTACTTTAAAAGAAGAAGATATTCATATTAAAATGGTAAGTACATCTGAAATTAAAGTGTCTGTCGTTATTGACCGCCTTCATTTAGTAACAGGTGTGGAAGCACTTCATCAATCATTTATGGCGAAAATTGAGCCTTTAGTGCAAATGAGCTAATTTAATATTTTTATTGTAACTTACAAAAACATATTAATCTATTTCTTTCCTATATAAATAAAAAGCTGTTTGCATAGATTTCAAGACTCTACGCAAACAGCTTTTTAATATATTATCGATATCCAAAAATCATTATAAAACAATGATATTATTCTTTAAACTCTTTCCTAGGAAATATAGTTGACTCTTCTTACTTCTTATCACACATATCGTTTCTCTCTTTCCCTTGAAAAAATGATCTATATTCATTGAAAATAATTTTCTTCACATCCGAGTAAAAGACCATCATGAATAGTGCAATTCCTAATACAACCACCTGTATTTTTTCATACTCAATGAACGCACTCATAATGAGCAAACCACATCCAATATAAAAACCAAACTCATTCTCTTTCTCAAAATCCGCCTCTTCTTCATCAATATGTATTTTCTCTTTAAAGCTTTGATTCCCTTTTATTAACTCATCTAGCGTAACGTTGTACATTTCGCTCAGTAAAATTAAATTATCAATGTCAGGGTAACTTTTATCATTTTCCCACTTATAAACCGCTTGCCTCGTCACACCAATTTTTTTAGCAACATCCTCTTGCGAAAACTCCTTTGATTCTCGTAGTTTTTTTAGCTGTTCTCCTATACTCATAACGCCCCCTCCTTTAACAAATTATTACATAAAAGGAGATAAAAAAGAAAGAAACTATTAGTAACACGCACTGTAAACCACTAGTTTACACAATAAAAAAAGGGAGAGTAACTCTATTTTCAAGCTACTCTCCCTCTCACTTATATTAATTAAAACAGATGAATGTTTTCTTTCTTACAAGCTTCACGTAAATCGTCAGGCCATACAGAAGATTGAACTTCACCGATATGTGCTTTGCGTAAAAAGTACATGCACATTCTTGATTGTCCAATACCACCACCAATTGTTAATGGTAGTACATCTTCTAAAATACCTTTATGGAAATCATACTCACGTTTGAAATCATCACCCGTTTTTGTTAATTGTTCATCAAGTGATTTACTATCAACACGAATTCCCATTGATGATAATTCGAATGAAGCTTGTAATACTGGGTGCCAGAATAAAATGTCACCGTTTAATTTCCAATCATCATAATCGGCTGCGCGTCCGTCATGCTTTTCACCTGAACGAAGTGCATCACCAATTCCGATAATGAAGACTGCACCGTGTTCTTTTGCAATTGCATGTTCACGGTCTTTCGGCGTTAATTCTGGATATTTATCTTCTAGCTCTTGGGAAGTAATGAAAACAACTTCTTCTGGTAAATACTTTCCAAGGAACGGATATTTTTCAAATAAGTGATCTTCCAAATCTTTGAATATTCCATAAATTGTTCGTACTGTTTCTTGTAAGTAATCTACAGTGCGCCATTCTTTTTGAACGATTTTTTCCCAATCCCATTGGTCGACGTAAATGGAATGTGTTGCATCAAGCTCTTCATCACGACGAATCGCGTTCATGTTTGTATATAAACCTTCACCAGCTTCATATCCATATTCATGTAGTGCAAATCGTTTCCACTTTGCTAGTGAATGAACAATTTCTAATTCTTCTCCTGAATGTAACATATCAAATTCAATTGGACGTTCTACACCGTTTAGATGATCGTTTAATCCTGATTTTTTTGTTACGAATAATGGTGCAGATACGCGGAATAGTTCAAGACGTTTTGCTAATTGGTCTTCGAAAAATGTTTTAACTTCCTTAATTGCGATTTGAGTCTCTCTTACTGTCATTAATGATTGATACATGGTGGTTTCCCCCTAAAATGTTTGGATGTTGTGAAAAGAAGCCAACAAAAAAAGCCCTTCTTCCCCAAAAAACTGGGACGAAAGGCTTTGGTTCCGCGGTACCACCCAAATTAGCAACAGAGGTTGCTCACTTATACAGTACGGAGATGAAGATCTCGATACTGTTCTTCTTGTAACGGCGAAGTGCCCGGCTAAGTCTACTTTCCTATAAAGGGTTTCGGTTAGCAACTCCAGGAGGTTCTTCATAATAGGCTTCGTATCAGGCTCACACCACCCCTGACTCGCTTAGACTACGTCCTACTACTACTCGTCCTTTCATAGTCGTTTTGTTGTCACATCTCTGAAACATTTTATTAATGATTATTCTATACAAAAAACAAAGAAAGTCAACAAAAAGTTTTAAAATATTTTTCAATTCTATATTTTACGGCTTTATTGATTGTTGTTAATTTAACATCTTTACTTCTTCTGCCTCGTCAATCCAAAAAATGTTTCACTAACCGAAACTAACGTATACACAACAATTAGTGTAATCGTTCGAAATATAGAATCCGCAGTATTTCTTATTATTTTCATTTTCTTTGTAATTCCTTTCAGTTTACTTGCAATTTCATGATATACTATAGCATTCAAGCAGTTTGTTTTTACTTAAAGCAAACATAGTCATTTATCAAGAGTATTTTCTAATTCATTGACTATTATCAAACAAGATTTTTATATAACGGAGTGATCATATGAGCAAAACGAAAGCGAAACCGAAAAAAGGTGTAGGACAAGGTACAGGAAGTAAAGGATGGAACCGTTGGCAATCAAGTGCAAAGAAAAAGAAAGCAGCAAAGCCATACAAAAGTAAAGGCACAAAGAAGTAATTTAAATACCATTTGATTTCTTTACTTTGTTCAAAACAAAATATAATTATTACAACAAAAAAACTATGCTCTCATAAATTTGAAAGCATAGCTTTTTTTATTTTAAATCATAAGAATTTCTCGAATTTCTTCCTCAGTTATGGAGGATAATTTCCCTTCTCCTGGCTCAATTACTTCAGCAATTAAATTTTTCTTCGTTTCTTGTAGTTCATGCATTTTCTCTTCAATTGTTCCGTGGGCTACTAACTTAATAACTTGCACCGTATTTTTTTGTCCCATTCTATATGCTCTATCTGCTGCTTGTTGTTCGACAGCTGGATTCCACCATAAATCATATAATATCACTGTATCTGCACCAGTTAAGTTAAGACCCGTACCACCAGCTTTTAAAGAAATAAGAAACAAATCGCCTTCACCTTCGTTAAACCGATTGCATAGCTCTACACGTTCCTGCGCTGGTGTACTCCCGTCTAAATAAAAGTATGGAATCGCTTGACGATTTAACTCACGACCAATAATGGAAAGCATCTTCGTAAATTGAGAAAAGATCAAAATTCTCTTCCCAGTACTTCTACATTCTTCTAAAATCTCTAACAGTTGTTCAAATTTAGCTGAACTGCCTTTGTAATCATCAACGAATAAAGCAGGATGATTACAAATTTGTCGTAATCTCGTTAAACCAGCTAAAATTCTAATTTTATTTTTACGTAACGTATCTTTGTCTAAATGTTTTAACGTTTCTTCCCTTAATTTCGCTAAATAAGCTGCATACAATCTCTTTTGGTCTGGTAATAACTCCGATGACTGTAAATGCTCTATTTTATCTGGCAACTCATTTAATACGTCCTCTTTTAATCGTCTTAATACGAATGGTTTCACTCGCTTCGCTATATCCTCACGCCTTAAATCACCGAACTCTTTTCTTCCTGGTAATAATTCTGGGAAGACGACATGGAAGATAGACCATAGCTCTTCTAACGAATTTTCTACAGGTGTTCCTGTTAATCCGAAACGATACTCCGCTTGAATCGTTTTCACCGCTTTTGCAGTTTGCGTTGTAGGGTTTTTAAACGCTTGTGCTTCATCAAGAAATAGTGTATGAAACGGCCTTTCATACAACCTTATATCTCTTCTCAGCAATGGATATGACGTAATTATGACATCAAATTCTGCTATATCTTTTAAAATTTTTCGGCGCTCTATTTGATTTCCATCTGCAATAACTGCTCTAATATGCGAGGCGAATTTTTTCAATTCACTCAGCCAATTATAGACGAGGGACGACGGAGAGACTACTAATATAGGCATGTTTTTCTCTCGAATTTCAGGCAAAACAGAGTCTATAAAAGCAATGCTTTGCAGTGTTTTCCCGAGTCCCATATCGTCTGCTAAAATGCCCCCAAAACGGTAATAGGCGAGTGTTTTCATCCACTCGAATCCATAAACTTGATACTCTCGCATTTCTGCATGTAAAGTATTTGGCACAGCAAATTTCAATTTTTTCGGGTTTTGAATATTTTCTACTAGCTCTTGAACAGAATCATCCAAACTTAAAACATTACCTTCGTGAAGTCCGTTCATCCATTTTACACTCTGGATAAGCGGAACATTCACTTCTTCCCCATGTAAAAATTCTTTCCGAATACCCGTTTCTTTTACAAATTGATTAATTTCATTAAACTCTTTACTCTCCAGTGATAATAAAGAACCGTTCGCTAATCGGTAATATTTCCGTTTCTCTTCAAGAGCTACTAATACTCCTTTAATTTCCGCCTCCGGTATTCCTTTTATATCAAAACGAAATGACAACCAGTCTATCCTCTCTTTTCGTCTAACTCTAATAAGAGGAGCTGTATCTCCTTTATGAATTCGTAATTTGATTGCTGTCGTCGCATAAATATCAAGTAAACCTTTTAATGTTGGAACGACGTGATATAAAAAATTGTACTCAGCTTCTTCATTATGCATAAAGTAACCGCCTTCCGTTTTCGCAAAGGCACTTTCACTCATAATATCTAAAATCTCTTTTTCCTTTTTCTCATCACGATTAAAAACAGACGGCTGTCCATCCTCTTCTAACGGATTAATTATGACGTTTCCATAGTGAAATTCAAGACCTGCTAACAAGCGATTTTTCACTCTATCTAAATATAATTTCACTTTTAATACGGGTGTTTCAACACGATCTGATACTACCTCATCTATTCGTACAGTTCCTAGCTTCATTAAACCTGGTACAACTTTCGCTACAAAATATTCCATCTTATCTGCCGGAATGTATAATTGGTTACTACTAGAGCGGTTCATCATTTTTTGTAATTCGATAAGCCGCTTGCAATCCTCAGCGTTCAACTGATACAGTTTCCCTCCAAATAGAGCATAACTATACGTATCCATTACCTCAACTCGTTGTAAGCCATCAATATAAAGCGTAAACCCACTGTTACTCCCTTTATTAAACTCAAAATGTAATGGAAGGAGTCCTTTTGAAATTTGTAAACCATGAAAAGATTGTCCATTTTGATTCAGTCTCACACACTCAACTTTAGAAAGTAAAGACAGCATATCCCCCCAAGACGCTGGCGGTATTAAAATCATGCTATCATCTTGTTTTGCATGTACTTCTAGCGTATCCTCATACATTTTTTCATTATGATGAATTTTAATAAGTTGCTGAATAATCGCATCTGTATCTTGTTTAAAGCTATGTACATCTGGTGTATATGTAAACTCATTGGAACAATTAAAAAGTTCTCTTCTCTCCACCTTAAAAAGAAATTCTCTAATCTGGTTTACGAAATACGTTTTGGCAAGTTTCAGCTGCATTCCTAGAAGCGCTCCACCTTGTTTCGTAACTACTGGTGTACAAATAAATTCAACATGAAGTATTTCACGTGTATCAAAACGATGTTGTTTACTTTTCGGTCTCAGTGGCTTGTCTGCAAACAACTGAAACATCCCACTTGTTAATTGATCATTTCCGCTCATGTGTTCACTACTAGCTCGGCGCATTCCACCCGTTTGCTGATTATAATTTATTTGTATCAATACTGCTGCAACATGTTGACAGTACGTTTGAAAAGACGCTAATGAAGGACAACTACATTTCGCAACAACATCACCCTTTTTAATTTTTTCGACTGTAACATGAAAATCTTCGTTTCCTTTTACTGTTGCCTCGCAAATTTCTTTATTTTCATCATAATGATTTATTATTACTTTATTTGATTTATAATAAGCTTCGCCTCTTTTATATGAGGTCTCTCCGCACACTTCTTTAATAATCGATTTATTTAATGTAAAACTCATTGCTTTGACACTTCCTTACTGTAAAACCATTTTCTCTTACTTAACATTTTACATGCTTCACGAGAAAATATAAAATGTTGGTTTAACAAAAAAGATACTTATTTATAAACGCCTCAGACTGTAAGCAAATAGAGTTTCAGCACTTGTCCCTAAACTCTTAAAACCGCCTATTATACAGGCGATTCTGAAAGGTTCCAGCATAGTATTTAAATATCTTCTACATTTTTCATGTAAAAGTTTTACTGGCCATCGCATCAATAATTTAAAAGATATGATTTTATGAAAAAGAGTGATAAAGGTTTTTCACACACACACCGTAGAGATGGATGTGCATATTTTGATGCAGGGGGCTTACTGTCTATAATAAGAGGATAAAGTAGATAATTTACATATTTTCATGCGTGCCCTTATATAAGACTGTTATTGCGGCTAGTAGAAGGATGATCCCCATACAAGCAGGTGCGGCATGCCCAAGTGAAACATAAATTTGACCTCCAATGATCGGCCCAACCATTCTTGCTAAAGCTTGAATAGATTGACTACCTCCTTGAATCCTTCCTTGTTCACTAGAATCGACAGACTTCGAGAGCATCCCATTGAATGAAGGTCCAAAGATGGAATCACCAAAACCAAATATAAACATTCCAGCGATAAGAAACGGATAAAATGAGAACAAAGCTGATGCTGCAATAAGACTATAACCTATAATCTCCGAAACCATTCCGAGAATTGCTATCTGTTTATCAGTAAGTTTTGTCAAAAGTTTTGGCATTATAAAACTTTGTGAAATGATATCTTGGAATCCCATAATTGAAAATATAAGTCCGATTAACGCAGGCTTCCAACTAAAAGTATCCATTGTAAATTGTGAAAAAATTGCCTGTAAAGATCCATTTGGTATCCAAAGTAAGAATGCTGAGACAAGTAGCCATTTTAAATTTTTCATGGAAAGTATATTTGCAAGTTGTGTAAATGGATTCAATCTTACAAAGGTAATCTCTTTCAATCTATTATTTTTGTCAAGGCTCTCAGGCATATATAAGATTCCATAAACAACATTTAATAAAGTTATGATTGCTCCAAAATACATAGGTACAGAATAACCAAACTTGGCAAGATATCCACCTATAGTTGGTCCAATAACAGTGCCTACTCCTACAACCGCACTTATCCATCCGAAGTATTTCGTTCTTTGTTCTGGAGGAATAATATCTGCAAAATATGCGAAGATAGTGCTTATGCTCCCTCCTGTTATACCTTCTATTATGCGTCCAGCAAATAGTATCCATAGAGCTCCTCCTATGCCAAAAACTAAGTACCCGATTGCGGAACCGAAAAGGCATACTAAAAGTAATGGACGACGACCATATTTATCACTCAAAGCTCCAAGTGCGGGAGCCGCAAAAAATACGCAGACTGCATAAACAGAAGTTAATAGCGTAACGACGACCGCTTGTTCTGCCGAATTACTTGTATACGGCTGCACTAAAAATGGAACGACAGGTATTATAATGCTGAATCCTATTCCACAAAGAAACACAGAGATAAGACCGAATAGTAAGGCGTGTTTATCTATGACTCTTTCCGTATTATGTTCATTATGTGATCTGAATTTGGACATTTACATTCTCACCCCAACAGTTATTTTTGTTTCCTTATCAACAAAACAATAACTCCATTTTGTTTCCCTGTCAACAAAATCACAACAATAAAAAAGCAATCCATCCTTGGACTGCCTTTCGTTTCATTTTTATTTTTTAAATAGATTACGACTTAATATGTACACCTTGTTTCTTTATTTCTGTATCTAAATGTCTACTATACTTTTCCACAAAGCTAAGTATACTATCAAATTCTTCCTCGGTTACTTGATCAAACACAACTTTATCCCGTTCTTCAAACTCTTTGTGCAGATCCTCATGTGTTTTATAAATTACTTTCCCTTGTTCAGTAAGCCTAAAATAGATTTCTTTCTTATTATCCGACTTCTGATAACTTTCGATAAGGCCTTTTTTTATAAGTTTTTTTGTTATTCTACTTATGGCACCGCGAGTCATATAAAAGGACTCCGCAAGTTTTGTCACGTTAGAATCTACATTTTTTTCAATGTATTCGATACAATGTACTTCAGAAGAATTATACCCCTTAAGACTGTCTTCCATCTTATCCTTATTAAGCCAAACAATCTTATTATATAAGTCCCTGAAACCCACTATGATCTTTTCTTCTTTATTCATGCCCTGTCCTCCTCCCCGTTGGTGCATTAACCATATTATATTTATTTTTTGCTTCTATTCCAACTCTAATGAAAAAAGAGAGTCAAAAGCGTGTTGAGCACCAAGAAACTCAATGTCATTTGAACAAGACTTTGTCTACAATCTGAAACACTTATCTCTTTTCATTCTACCTCCATCAACCGTTTTGCCTCAAAATACAACACTTGAATAAACTTCTTCGTGTTAATACGTATATGACCAGAAGCCGCTACTTCATCTTTCGTCATTTCTGTCATCCGTTTTCTAACTATAGTAAAATCAAAAAATTTCGGAGCATAGCTTTCAAATTTTGGATTCGAAAAGTCTGTTAACCCGAGGGAAGCTAAGTGATTTAACGATTGATAAATCGCCCTTCTTACCCTTTGCTCAGATGCTTTCTTCTCTTTATCAATATCCGTATCTAAAGCTACATCCCCTAATTTTCTTATTGTAATATGATGGAAAATATCTTTTAACGCAGGAAATCCAAATTCAAATGTTTGTGCCTTTTCCTGCCCATATAAATATTCCAACATACTAAGCAAGTCTTTGCTTCCGTTCTCTCCCGCAATACCGAGTTCTGATAATAAATAGCGCCCTGAATCCGCTATTTTCTTCCCTTCTTGTATTGGCTCATTTCGAACTTGCGGCTGTTCCCACTTAAAAACGTTATTCAATGATTTTTGAATATCATGTATAGAACGCTCCAAACGAATACGCTCCATTACTTTTCGTACAACAGATACAACTTCAATTTTATTCAGTGGCTTTGTAATATAATATTCTACTCCAAGTGTATACGCCTCACCTATAAGTTGCTTCGATTCAACTTGAGAAATCATAATGATCTTCCCAGTAAAAGCGGACGCAATATGACGAACTGTTTCAATTCCGTCTCGCATTGGCATTAATAAATCAATAAACAAAATATCTACTTTTTTAAAATTCAGTTGGTCCGCTTCAATAAAAGCTCCGTCTTCCGACTCTCCAATTACTTCCCCAAGATCTCCATCTTCAATAATTTGCGAAAGCATAGAACGGAAAACTTCATCATCATCTACGATATAATAAAACAACATTATTCCCCTTCCCGCTTTAAACTGCACTCCGGTAAACAAACGATAAACTTACACCCGCCGCCAGTTTCTCGGTCTTCTAATCTCACTTCTCCACCTAGCTCTGTTACCATTTCGTTTATGTAAGAAAGTCCAATACCTGTTGACGGTGTTCCCGTTTGATCATACTTTGAAGTAAACCCTGGCTTAAATACTAATTTCTTATACTTCTGTGCAATACCAGGACCATCGTCAATTACTTCAAAGAATATATGTTTATCTCGTTTATATAGCTTTATACTAATGAGACCTCTATCCTCAATTGCTTCCACTGCATTTGCAACTAAATTATTAAAAATTGATAGAACTGTATACACGTGATATGCAGCGTGCTCACCTTCTATATGTTTAGAAAAACGTATATCTTTTCCTAGCATTTCAGCATACTTCTCATTTATTCTTACAATTATTTCCGCTAATTCATGTCCTTCTACATACTCAGCCACATTTTTATCTAATAACAGTTTAGATAACCCTGCAAAAATCCTTTGATTATCCTTTTTTATTTCATGCACTTCTCCTGCTATTTTTAAAGCTGTTTTGCTATTTAAGTCATCGTTCGCTTGTAAGTTTCGATATAGTTGATATGCTTCTTGTGTAATTAACTCAGCATTTTGTAACGTTTTTTTCAAATGGACAGATTCCACATATAAATTAGAGAGATACATTAACATATTTTCATTTTCTTTTCGAACTTGGGATTCTTTTAATTTCGTTTCATATAAATTCATCATATTTAAAAAACCGAGCGCAAAGAAACTACGGAAAATAGCTATAATGATTAGTTTATTCACTTCAGAAACTGTTATTGTTGTGCCTAGTACGAGCATATGATAAAACGCAAGTTCTGACATACTTGCAATAATTTCAATTGAAATTCCAAGGCACCCAATAACAATTGGCTTCTGATGAAACTTATTTACCCTACAAAACGAAAAGAGGCTTCCATAAATAAAATAATAAAAGAACACAGGATAGCGCAAATAAAATGATTCTGTCATATGGAATGAACCTTGCAATACCCAGTCAAGACTTACACGGAATAAAACTACAGATATACCGACGAGAACACCTGCAGCAGCTGCTGGTATTCTTCTTAAAAATAGTAATAAAAAGAAGAAAAGCGGTGTCCCGAAGCTAACACGAAACATATCATTAAAAGGATGAAAATTAAGCTCTCCAGCAATTGGGACAACTACCATTAATATAATTAAAAGATACATATCTTTCTTCCATAATTGATTCCAATTCAAAGCTGCCACTTCCTATATATTTTTTCAAAATGTATAAGTAAAGCCCGTTTATTATTATAAACGGGCTTTTTCTCTATATACTAACCTTTTCTACCGCTTTTATTTGACGATACTCAGGCTTCCACATTGCTTCTTTCACTGCAATCTTAATATCGTTATCACTTAAATTCTCTCTAGCAACACCTTCTGCAACTGCAACTTTCGCTACTTCAATTGCAACTAGTTCAGAGATATTACGTAACTCTTCAACTTCTGGCAAAATAGGTGCTCCTGGCTGACTTGTATCTACCATACTTGCAACTGCTTCAGCTGCTGCTGCGAACATTCCATCCGTCATGACGCTTGCACGAACAACAATTGTACCAAGACCTAGTCCTGGGAAAATAAGTGCGTTATTTGACTGTCCAATCACATACGTTACACCGTTATATGTAACCGGTTCAAACGGACTTCCTGTTGCAACTAACGCTCTTCCTTCTGTCCACTCGATTAAATCTGCTGGTTTCGCTTCCGCAAGTGGTGTTGGATTCGACATTGGTAAAATAATTGGTCTTTCTACGTGAGAAGCCATTTCTTTAATAATCTCTTCTTTAAATGCGCCCGCAACTGTTGATGTTCCAATTAAAATTGTCGGTTTTACATATTTCACAACTTCAGCAAGCCCAATCACATCATTTTGTTTCCAATCACTTACTTCTGCTTCTTTTCTTGCATATGGAATTTGGAAATCAAGAAGATCTTCCATAGTATCTGTAACTAATCCGTTACGGTCAATACACCAGAAACGATTATAAGATTCTTCGTCTGATAAACCGACGCGAACCATTGCATCTCTTACTTGATCTGCGATACCGATTCCAGCCGTACCAGCACCAAACACAACAACACGGTGCTCACTTAGCGGTACACCAGAAGCTTTTACTGCCGATAATACAGCAGCAAGTGAAACTGCCCCTGTACCTTGAATATCATCATTAAATGTACAAACGTCATGACGATATTTATCTAAAATTTTTCGTGCATTTCGAGAACTGAAGTCTTCCCAATGTAGAAGCGCCTTCGGGAATTGTTTATTTACCGCTTGAACAAACGTATCAATAAATTCATCGTAAGCTTCCCCTGTTATACGAGGGTGACGATTTCCGATATAAAATGGATTGTTTAATAATTCCTCACGATTTGTACCTACATCTAAAATTACTGGTAATACACGGCTAGGATCGATTCCAACTGCGGCCGTATATACAGCTAATTTCCCAATTGCGATGTTAATTCCACCAACACCCCAATCACCAATTCCTAATATACCTTCTCCATCCGTTACAACGACTAAATCAATATTTTCAGCTGTTGCACCGATATTGGCAAATGCATCTTCAATACCTGATGGATCGTTAATTGATAAATAAATACCACGTGGTTTACGGTATTCATGACTATACCTTTGAATTGCTACACCTACAGTTGGTGTATATACAATCGGTAACATTTCACGTAAATGATCTGTTAATATACGATAAAATAATACTTCATTTCGATCATGTAACGCCGTTAAGTATACATTTTTTAATAAATCATCCGGCTGAGAACTAAATTGTTCATATGCTCGGCGTGCTTGTTCTTCTAATGTTAAAACCGCTGGCGGTAATAAACCTTTTAAACCTAACTCTTCTCTTTCCTCTTGTGTGAAAGCTACCCCTTTATTTAAAAGTGGTGTTGATAATACTTCTGCTCCTCTTAATGTTGTTTCTAATGCACCATTAGAAGCCACTGTAAACTTACTCATAACATCCCTACCTCTATTCATATATAGCATTTCTATATTGTAAACAAAAAAGAGGGGATTGTCCCCCTCTTCTTTTAATTTTTCTTTAAAAGAGTTGCTCCTGCAATCCCTGGATGTGTCATTTCAAATGGATCTAGAATTAACTCTAAATCTTCTTGTGACAATACACCATTTTTCACACAAAGTTCACGAACGGATTGACCTGTTGCAATTGCTTCTTTCGCAACACGAGCTGCTGCTTCATAACCGATATGAGGGTTCACGGCTGTAATAATTCCTACACTTTTCTCAACATACTCTTTTAAACGATCTTCATTCGCTTCAATTCCTTTTAAGCAATTATCTGTAAAGGCACGGAAACCGTTATTCATAACGCTAATAGATTGAAGTAAGTTGAAAACAAGTACTGGTTCCATAACATTTAATTCTAATTGTCCTGCTTCTGAAGCAAGGCAAATTGTATGATCGTTACCAATAACTTGGAACGCAATTTGGTTAATAACTTCTGGCATAACAGGGTTTACTTTCCCTGGCATAATAGAAGAACCTGGTTGACGAGCTGGTAACATAATTTCTGCTAAACCAACACGTGGACCTGATGCCATTAAGCGAAGGTCATTCGCGATTTTAGACATGTTCATCATACATACTTTTAGTGCTGCAGACACTTCTGTGTACGCATCAGTATTTTGCGTCGCGTCCACTAAATCTTCTGCACCAACAAGCGGTAATTCACTAATTGTAGCAAGATGTTTTACAACTGCTTCAATATACTCTGGATCTGCATTTAGGCCTGTACCAACTGCAGTTGCTCCCATATTTACTTCATATAAATGTTGACGTGATTGCTTAATACGTTTCATATCACGTTCAAGTACGCGAGAATACGCTTTAAACTCTTGTCCAAGACGAATTGGTACAGCATCTTGTAAATGCGTACGACCCATTTTAATAACATGGTCGAATTGTTCTGCTTTTAATTCAAATACATCATGCATATAACCCATCGTTTGTAATAAGCCTTCTAATGCATTTAATGTCGCGATATGAATCGCCGTTGGGAATGCATCGTTTGTTGATTGTGCCATATTCACATGGCTATTTGGACTAATATAATGATAGTCTCCCTTTTCCATTCCTAATAATTCAAGAGCACGATTGGCAATGACTTCATTTGCATTCATGTTCATTGAAGTACCTGCACCGCCCTGAATTGGGTCGACGATGAAATGATCGTGCCATTTTCCATCTAGAATTTCTTGAGCAGCTTCTGCGATCGCGCCGCCTTTATTCAATTCCAATCTACCTACATCTGTATTTGCAAGTGCTGCTGCTTTTTTTACAACTGCGAATGCTTGAATTAAACCTTCATGAATTTTGTAACCTGTAATTGGGAAGTTTTCTACTGCACGCATTGTTTGTACGCCGTAGTATGCATAATTTGGTACTTCTTTTTCACCTAAAAAATCTTTTTCAATTCGCACACCATTTTTAACTTCAGTTAATGTTGCCATGATTATTCACTCCTTAACGATTTCTTATGCTGCTTTTGTTTCTTTGACTGTTTCTACATATTGTTTTGCTTTCTCATTATCGAATTCGCCTTCCCACTTCGACATAACAATGGCCGCTAATGCATTTCCTAATACATTGACAGATGAGCGAATCATATCTAAAATGCGGTCAATTCCCGCAATTAACGCGATACCTTCTAGTGGTAACCCCATTGAACCTAACGTTGCTAATACAACAACGAACGATGCACCTGGAACTCCCGCCATACCTTTGGATGTTAACATGAGAACGAATAATAACGTTATTTGCTCCGTCAGTGACATGTGTACACCATACATTTGTGCAACAAACAATGCCGCTAACGCTTGATAAATAGCCGATCCAGTCAAGTTAAATGTATAACCTGTCGGAATTACGAAAGAGGCAACTGCCTTTGGACAACCGAACTCTTCCATTTTTCTCATTATATTAGGTAAAACAGCTTCTGAACTTGCTGTCGTAAATGAAAGAATAAGTTCTTCTTTTAAAATTTTTATTAATGTAAAAATGTTTACGCCAACCATTCGTGCATTAATACCTAATACAATCACAACGAATAGTATAACAGTTACGTATACAGCTAGCACTAGTTTTCCTAACGGAAGTAGTGTTGCTACACCAAATTTTGCAACCGTAACAGCAATTAATGCGAATACACCGAATGGTGCAAACTTCATAACTTGATTTGTAACCCAAAACATCGCTTCGAGTACACCTTCAAAAAAGTTAAAGACAGGCTTTCCTTTTTCTCCAATTGCCGCAACTCCTAAACCAAATAACACGGAGAAGAATATAATCGGTAATAAGTCACCTTGTGAGATAGATTCAAATACGTTTTTCGGTACAATATGAACAATCGTTTCAGCAAATCCTTTCTTCTCTGTTGCATCTGCAGTTTGTTTATAAGAAGAAATATCACTCTGCTGTAAATTACTCATATCAACGCCAGTACCTGGTTGGAATATATTCGCTGCAAGTAATCCCATTAAAATAGCAATCGTCGTAATAATTTCGAAATAAAGAATTGTCTTACCGCCCAGTTTCCCAAGCTTTTTCATATCTCCCACGCCAGCTACCGCAACAATTAATGCTGAAATAACAATTGGTACTACAATCATCTTAATTAAGTGAATAAATATATCCCCAATTGGTGTGATATAAGAAATCGCCGTTTTATTGCCATAAAAGACTGCCCCTACTACAATCCCTAAAACAAGCGCGACAAAAATTTGTGTTGCCAATCCGAATTTTTTCATTTATGTTCATCCCCTTCATGCGAACGCTTTCAATTTGAATTTATAAAAGCTACTCACACATCATATAAGCGAACCTACAAAATCATACAAAAACCTACAAGTTTGTCACAAAAAATTCAAATATTTTTCTTATATTTTTCATTGACACCATTTTGTTAAAAAATGATAAAATAAACTTGATAAGTAATCAGATTGTTTCGTATAATCAAAAAGATATATACTTAAAACAAATCAAAATGAAAAGGAGTGGATAGCATGAAAAGTTACGTGAAAAAATTCGTCCTATCTTCTTCTTTTCTTTTTCGTTTTCTTAAAAAGGAACAAAGGCATTCGCCTTTGTTCCTTTTTTATTGCGATCTATATAGGGGGAATTGTTATGAGGCCATATAAAAGAGTTTTAATAAAACTAAGCGGCGGCGCTCTTGCCGATCAAACTGGAAATAGCTTTAACTCCAAACGATTAGAACATATCGCAAACGAAATTTTATCCATTGTTGATTTAGGTATCGAAGTATCCATCGTTATCGGTGGCGGTAACATTTTCAGAGGTCATTTAGCTGAAGAATGGGGAATTGATCGTGTAGAAGCTGATAATATCGGTACGTTAGGTACGATTATTAATAGCTTAATGCTACGCGGTGTTTTAACTAGTAAAACAAATAAAGAAGTACGCGTTATGACTTCCATCCCTTTTAACGCAGTAGCTGAACCATATATTCGCTTGCGTGCAGTCCATCATTTAGATAACGGTTATGTCGTTATTTTTGGAGGCGGTAACGGGCAACCTTTCGTTACGACAGATTACCCAAGTGTACAGAGAGCAATCGAAATGAATAGTGACGCCATATTAGTCGCAAAACAAGGTGTCGACGGCGTTTTTACAAGTGATCCGAAGCATAACAAATCAGCAAAAATGTATCGAAAGCTGAACTATAACGATGTTGTTAGACAAAACATACAAGTCATGGACCAAGCCGCTTTATTGCTTGCTCGGGACTACAATTTACCAGCACATGTCTTTAACTTCGATGAGCCTGGGGTGATGAAGAAAATATGTTTAGGGGAACATGTGGGGACGTTGATTAATGATGATGTTTCGATGCTTGTGCATGAATAATAGTTATTTCTCATGAAAAGGGTGTCTATAAAAGACACCCTTTTTCATTAACCTTTATAAATAAAAATCAGCCAATCCCCCCAACTTCTCCTTACAATGCTCCCAAAATGATAACTTCTCAAAAAATTCTTTCGTCATTTCTTTCGAATCATGAAAATCTTGCGTTAACGCCTCATTCACTTCTGAGACGATAGATCCACCATGAATATACAAATTCATCTCATCATTAATATAGAAGCTACGTGCAGTAAAGTTCGTTGTACCGATAACAGTTAATTCATTATCAATTAACATTAACTTCCCATGAAACATTCCTTTTTTATACCCATATACAGTAATCCCATTATTAACAGCTTGACGTATGTATGGATACGCCGCTTCTTTTATAAGAGGTAGATCTGGTTTATATGACCAAAGTATTTTTACTGTAACACCACGCTTTTGTGCTGCGATTAAAGCATTCATTAACTCTTTATTTTTCGCTATAAAATACGGCGTCGTAATGACAACCGAATGCTTTGCTTGGTTTATTAACTCTACATATTTTTCGGCGACGTTATGCCCATTGTAACTGGCCATCGTATGTAACGTGTTCCCTTTACTAGCTTTATTCGTACTTCTCTTTATATTTTCTTTCGTATCTCGTTTCCAATCTAAAGCAAACTGTTCTTCTAAATCTTTTGCTCCTTCTCCTTTAAGCCGCACATGATAGTCACGCCAATATCCAAATCGCTTATCTTTTCCTAAGTACTCATCTCCTATATTAAAACCACCTGTATATCCAATCTCCCCATCAATTGTCGTAATACGGCGATGATTACGATGGTGAAGTGAATAAAATCCGAATGGCAATTCAGGTTTTCTACTATACGTAAAATGTACACCACTTTCCCGCAATTCATTTATCATCTTTCCTTCAAATGATAAATCATTAATGCGATCAACTGATAAATAGACGTTTACTCCTTCTTTTGCCTTCTCTTTTAATAAATTTAAAAACGTATGGCTACTTTTATCATCCGACAAAATAAAAAAATACGTGTAAATAGATTGCTTTGCTTCTCTTATGTCGGTAAATAACTGTTTATAAAACGACTTCCCTTTTACATATAATTGAAAATCACTATAATGAGGTGCATACTCTGTCGGCATGTTTTTCCCAGCTTCCATTTTCCTACCTAAGGTAACATCGATATGCATCCATATTAAAATAAAAACGAAAATAGCAATAACAATAGAAGTAACTCGCAATATTTTTTTAATCATTTTGATTTCCTTCCGATCATTTTCTTTCCACCTTTCTATTTTGTCATTCAAGTTTAGATTTCATGCTTCATACAAAAAAGGATGTGACTTAACGTCACATCCTTTTCACATTAAACAAAATTCCTCGCATCATTATTTCTTCCAAACTTATAAATAGCAATTAAGAAGAATGCGACCGCAAAGGCGAATAAGATTAAAATATTTAAATACAACTCAGAGAATGGAATTCCTTGTTGTATTTTTGATACTGTATCTAACAACCAGCGTTGTGGAAGAAAATCAGCTACTTTTTGTACCGCTTTCGGCATAATGTCATACGGAAAATAACATCCAGCCAGTAAACATGTCGGTACAATAATCATATTTTGCAGTGCATTTGCCGATGCTGAGTTTTTCGAAAAAGCGACAAGGACTAACGATATTCCAATCGCTATTAAAGCAAATAGCATGAGTACACCAATCATCACTATGAAAGGCATATTGATATTCGTATGAAATACATTCGTTAGGAATAAGATTGTAATTAGAATTTGTACTGTTAGTATCATCATATTTACCCCGACATTAGATAATATAAATTTCTTTCCATCTATCGGCGTTGATAATAGTCTAAAATACGTTCTATTTTCTTTTTCTTTTAAAATATAACCTGATAAGTTCGCTGCTGAAAATAGCATAAACATAATAAGATAACCCATCGTTTGGTTTGTCATATCTTTATTTTTCGAAGTATCTTCTAGCGTCTCCGTTTTCATTTTAAATGAACCTTTTTGATATCCTGCGTACATACTATCAAATGCACTTTGATCTGTTCCTGCTACTTTACTAATAGCTGCTACATTATCAATATAGTTGTATAAATAAGATTTTATAAATCCTGTTACTTGATCACCTTTAATCGATGAAATTTCAATATGCTCTGGTTTCCCTTCTCGAACACTTTCGGAAAAACCAGCCTCTAACGTAATCACACCATCAAGTTTTTTGGAAGTGAGTTTTTCTTCTACTTCAGACTCCTTAACCTTACTCACATTTACATGATTTAACCGTTCTAAAAATTTCACTGTATCATTTGCTATAAGTTGATTTTCTTTATTTATAACTCCGATATTTAACGTCCCTTGCCCCACATTCCCATACATTGAAAAGGAGATTAATGTTCCTATTATCGGCAAACTAATAATAATGAATAATCCTTTTTTATTTTTCAAAAGAACAGTTAGTGTTTTTTGTATAAGCCATAAAATATCTTTCATACTATAGCCCCTCCCGTCTGCGTAATGCAATAATCGCAATGATTAAAAAGAGTGCTGAAATTCCAAGGTTTAAAGATATTACCGGTAGTGCAGCTCCTACATCATCCGCATAAATAATTTTCATAACAGCTGTATTTGCCCACGTTAATGGTGATAAATTCGTAACGACATTTTCTTCTACTACAAAGTATGCTCCGCCAAAAATAGAAGCTAATTGCACTATAACTAAAACAATTGCTCTAGATGCTTCACCTGTATTCGTAATATAGCCGATCCCTAAACCGAAGCTAATTGCCAGAAAAACCTCTGTTAATAAAATAAGAAATATAATTCCAAGATGGTCGCCCCAATTCGCTTGAAAAACAAATTTACTAAATAACATGACGAGTAATATGCACAGGGCATTTGCTACTAGACTACCTAGCACCTTCCCAATGAAAATTTCAGCCTTACTTATAGGTGCAGCAATGAGACGATCTCCTGTTTTACGTATTCGTTCTCCTCGAATTAAAGAACTCGCTCCCATCGCAGCATATAGTGCAATCATCGTCGTCATTACAACCGCATAATAATCCATAGAACCTGGTTTTTTCGCAGCTTGTAAAGATGTTTCTTTTATATAATCATTATGACTTCCGTTTGAAATAACTGCGCTAACCTTACTAGGATCTACTTTTGCAACTTCGACCGCTACATTGTACTTATCAACAAATGTTGTAAGCATTCCCTCTACAATACTTCCCTCTATACTACTTCTGTCACTTCCGTAAAATTTCGCACCATCTTTATTTAACTCTACATAAGCAGCATATTTATTTTGCTTCACTGCCTCTTTCCCATCTATACCTTCAGAAGCTTTTTTAAAATGAATGCCCGATTTATCGACTTCTTTCGTAAATGTTTCAAATGATTGAGAAAACGTGCTACTCGCTTCGTCTTTGTATAGCACTTGAATATCTTTAATAGAATGACTATCACTATTAAATGCATTCGTTAACGCTGTTCCTAACACAAGCATAAGCACAATAGGAAATGCTAACATAAAAACTAAAGTTCTTACGTCCCTGAAATCTCTTTTAATATGCATAACTGCAATATTGAAGATGTTCAATTGATGAACCTCCCTTTACCTTTTCTTCATTTACCTTTTATTTATCTCGTAAGTTTCTTCCAGTCAACGTAAGGAATACTGTTTCTAAGTTCGGAGCCTGCTCCTCTAACGAACGAATTTCAATGTCATGATTAATGAAATGCTGAATAATTTTATTTAAATTATTTACTCCTGCATCCGAGTTTACCTTAATTACGTTCTCTTCAATTTGAACAGCTTTCACACCGTTTATCTCTTTTAATTTTTCTACATCTAAATTTTCTACTGATTTTACTTCAATCCAAATGTCTTTCGTATCGGTAATAATCGCTTTTAACTGTTCTTTCGTTCCTTCTGCAATTACTTTACCGTGATCAACAATTGCTATTTTCGTACAAATTTCTTCTACTTCTTCCATGTAGTGGCTCGTGTAAATAATGGTACTTCCCATTTCATTTAATTTTCGAACAGACTGGAGAATATAGTTTCTTGACTGTGGATCAATTCCAACTGTCGGCTCATCCATAATAATTAACTTCGGTCTATGAGCGATTGCACAAGCGATATTCAGTCTTCGTTTCATCCCACCAGAAAAGTTTTTCGGGTAACTTTTATGTTTATCACTAAGCCCTACAAATTGAAGTGCTTCCTCTACTCTCGCTTTTAGCTCGGCTCCTCGTAATCCATACAATCCAGCAAAGAATTTCACATTTTCATAGGCAGTTAACTCTTCATAAATCGCAATATCTTGCGGAACGATACCAATATTCATTTTCGCAAATCGATTATGTTTCTTTATATTTTTTCCTAGTATGCTAATTTCACCTTCATTACTTCTTAGCAAACCAGCAATCATATTAATCGTTGTACTCTTACCTGCACCATTTGATCCTAAAAAGCCAAATATTTCTCCTTCTTTAATAGATAAAGACATATTATCTACCGCGATGAAATCACCAAATTTTTTCGTTAAATTTTTAATTTCTAATGTATTCATCATTTCACCCCTATTTCGGTTTCTCTGCTTTTAGTATAAACAAAAAGAATGAACCTGCTCAGTGCAGAAGTTCATTCTTTTCACATGAGATTATTCACTTTTTTCATATGAGATGATTCATCCTCGTCCCATTCTTTTATATCGGCAGCAACATTGTTACTGAAAAACCACTTGTCCCATCCACAATAATTTTTCCATTTACAGATGCTGTTCGCTCCTCCATCCCCATAATACCGAGACCTTTTTTTACAAGTGCTGCACCTTTTCCGTTATCCTTCACTTGCACTTTCACCATCTTGTTAAGTACATGAATATCGATTGAAATGACTGTCGCATCAGCATATTTCATCGCATTTGTTAATGCCTCCGTAACATTTTCACCGATAATCTTCCACTGAATCGGTGAAATCATATCTAAATTCCCTTTATATACGAAAGGAATATTTACATCATGCTTACCGGCAAATTCCTCTATGAATAATTTCATACGATGAATACCAATTTGCTCAGTAGGTGGCTTCATATTTTTTAATGTAACCCGAATACTTTCAATGCCCTCTTTCGAAATATGAATTGCATTTTGTAATAACTCGGCAGATTTTTCTTTATCTATTTCAAGCAATCTCTTTGCTGCTTCCATTTGAATAAGCGCACCTGTCATCGAGTGACCGATTTTGTCATGAATTTCTTGAGATAGTCGATTTCTCTCTTCTAACTTAAACGTGTACTCTGATTGTCTTATGTATTCTTTATTTTCATGTAAGCTTTTCGTCAGTCGCTGCATATCTTTTCGCATCTTATCATTTTGTGATTCCAGCTTTACTACACGCGATATATACCGATTTGCCATAGTTAAAACGAGAAAAGAAAATGCAACAATTAATCCATACGTCATTCGAATATTTTCATCTGTAATAATAATAGGTATCATCATAATGATAAAAAGTTGCCATTTCTTCTCTATATAATGAAATGTCACTTCGTATACATTCAAAGGTAAAAACAAAATAAAAAACGGATGAACCTTCCATGTCAATAACATAACTACACCAATTGACACACAAGTTAATATTTTTTTGTACGTATCTTTTTTAAATATAGAGATCAGCACGTTTATAGAAAGATATAAAAGCAAAGTAAGTATAACCCACGGTAAGTTCGTAACGTTTGAATGGATGTAACTGAACACAATATATATAAAGACAATTAATTTACTTACAATTAACCAAAATTCCATATCATTAATCTACTTTCCCTGTTAAGTAATAAATCGCGATTTGTGTGCGATGTTCAAGTCCAGTTTTCCCTAAAACAGATGTAATATAATTTGCAATTGTTCCTTCGGATATGAAAAGTTGCTTCGAAATTTCTTTATTCGAGAAACCTTTCGCAATTAATGCGATAATACTAAGCTCCCTTTCTGTAAAAAGACTTTTATCTATTTTACATTCTTCCTCTTTACTTTCCATTAAATTAGATTTAATTTTATCAAGTACTACATCTTGCATAACAGTTTGACCGTTATACACTCCTTTTATCGCATCACGAATACGTTCCGGATCATTATTTTTTAATAAATAACCTTTTGCTCCGTTTTTTACTGCGTCCAATATATATTCATCATCATCAAACGTCGTTAAAATAAGTGACTTCGTTTTCGTCTCTTCACAAATTATTTTCGTCGCCTCTACCCCGTTCATGTTTGGCATACGAACATCTAAAAGCACAATATCGACTTCATGCTTCTTACAATATGCTACGGCTTCTTTTCCATCATTTACAGTAGCTAATACTTCAAACTCTTCGTATGTATTTAAAATAATTTTCATACCTTCTCTAATAAAAGAATTATCATCTGCTATTAATATTTTAATTTTCATGTTTGTTAGTATGGACGTCCTCCTACTAACATTCACATCCTTTCTCCGCGTAACATTTCCTCTTTGCTCATTATATACTCCTTTTTACCATTTTTTCACACCTTTTTTCATATAGCCTCCTTTCTAAAAATATATTATTCTTTTTTTACAACATGTGTAGGGTGACTTATCATTTCTTACGTCTATATAATAGAATGCGTCAAAAAGGAGGGAGAGACCCATTGAGGAAAAACAATTAATTGAAAAAGCACAGCAAGGAAGCGAACATGCTTTTCGTATCCTTGTGCAAACATATCGTCACTATATTTTCCAAGTTATCTTTTCTATTTTAAGACATGAAGAAGATGCGAAAGATGTTACACAAGAAGTATTCGTAAAAATTCACGCCTCTCTCCCAAATTATCAATTTCGCGGATTAAAAACGTGGATGGCGCGTATTGCCACCAATCACGCTATTGATTATAAAAGGAAGAAAGCTAGAGAACACGAAGAACTCTCCTTATGTAAAGAAACTGAGGAAAATATAAAATCCTCTCATAACATTGAAGCTTTACTATTGACGAAAGAGCAAAAATTACTCATTGCTCAAAAACTAAGAGAACTTCCTGAAAATTACCGTGATGTCGTTCTCTCGCATTATTTAGAAGAAAAAAGTTATCAAGAAATTGCTTTGCAGGAAAACATCGAAGTGAAAACAGTCGAAATGAAACTGTATCGGGCAAGAAAATGGATTAAAAAACATTGGAAGGAGGAAGAGTTTCTATGATGCATTATTCAAAAGAAGATTGGCGCAATTATACATTAGATTTTATAGAAAGCAATGAACGTGAATCTATGGAAGAACATCTTTTTGAATGTGATTATTGTTTAGCACTTTATATGGAAAGTATTGATGAACAACATGAAAACCTTCCAATGATAAATGATGATTCATTTACGAACGAAGTTATGACGCAAATTAATTTTGAAACACTACAGTCTAATGAATATATAAAAACAAACTCACTAAAACGCACAATTATTCACTACATAATTGCGACTGCGGCTACAATTATTTTTATGGTAAGTGGTTTATTCCAATATATTTTTACAGCGACATCAAATTTCGAGAAATCTTCAAAACATAACGAGTCTTCTATCTCACAACAAATTGTAAACAAATCGGTAGACACATCAACAAAGGACGGAGGTTCAAAGCATGAATAAAAACCCCTTTTTAGCACTTGTATTAGGGCTAATTCCTGGGCTTGGACATTTATATTTAAAGAAGTTTGGACGGTTTATTTTATATAGCGGAGGGGCTGTATTTCTATTTATCTTTGCAGCATTTTGCACAATAGCATTAGGAGAGCGTGATATTGCTTTTCTTTCTCTATTTTTACTAGTCGTGTTATGGGCGATCAATTTATTAGATTTAGTTATCACTATTATTAATCAATCGAAAAAACAAGCGGCCGGAGAATTTACAGAGTCCTCTAAAGAGAGCGAACGATTTTATATCATTCTTCTATCAATTATCCCTGGACTTGGTCATTTTCAATTAGGACTTATGCAACGTGGCCTTACATTTTTAGTAGCTTGTACAGGAATCGGAAGTATGATCATTTTCGTTGCCCTTTTAACATCTCAAGAAAGTTTCCTTATCTTTCTCGTGACGTTACCTGTTTTATGGATTTATAATTTCTTCGATGTTGTTCAACAACTACAGAAAAAAGAACGCGGAGAGCAACTAGATGACCGTACTATTTTTGAAGAGTTTGAAGAGCACCGAGAACAAGGAAAGAAAAATAAAACATTCGCTTCCATTTTAGCGATGTTTCCTGGAGCAGGACATATGTATTTAGGCTTACAGCGCCGTGGTCTTCAGCTTATGGCAGCCTTTTTACTATCCATTTATTTGCTCGACTTATTAAGACTTTCTGCGTTTTTATTTTTAGTACCAATCATTTGGTTCTATAGCTTTTTTGATGCGTTACAGCAAACTGCAAAATACGGAAAAGAACGTGTTAATGACGAACCTATCATAGATTATTTTATAAATCATCAAAGATGGATCGGTATCGGATTAATTGTATTAGGTGGTTATTATTTATTAGATCAAACAGTCCTTCCTATTTTGAATGACTATTTTGCAACTATATTTAATATTCATCTTAGCGAACTATATTATCGCTATTTCCAAACGTCTATCGTTGCTCTCCTTTTAATTGGCGGCGGCTTTAAATTGTTACTTGGAAATAAAGAAAATAAAGGTGGTACAAACGAATGAGAACATGGCGCGTTGGAACATTCTCAATGGGGCTTTCCATTATTACATTAGGTTGCTTCTTACTATTTTCAGTCATTAAAGGCACCCAAGTATTGGATACATTAACAGCATGGTGGCCTGTTTTACTTATTATACTTGGCGCTGAAATTTTACTATACCTTCTATTTTCTAAAAAGGAACAATCATTTATTAAATATGATATTTTTAGTATTTTCTTTATCGGCGTTTTAGGAAGTGTTGGAATTGCTTTTTACTGTTTATTATCTACTGGATTACTAGACGAAGTTCGTCATTCTATGAATACAACGAGGCAAACGAGTAATATTCCAGACGGACCACTTGATATACCTGAATCTATCAAAAAAATCGTAGTAGATGCAGGACATCAGCCTCTAACCATAGAGGGAAATAATACAAATCAAATTCATCTTTTGGGAACGTATGAAATGACGACGAAAGCAAATGAAAAACTCAATTTAAAACGAGATGATTTCCTTTCCGTTCAAACGGCTGGAGAAACGATGCATATCACATTAAAATCATTACCTGTTCAGCATACGTTATTTAACTCGGCACCACAGGTGAAACCAACGCTTGTTCTTCCGCAAAATAAAAATGTGGAAATCCGTGCTTCAAATAACGAACTATCTCTTTATCCAGGTCAATTACAAAATAATTGGTTTGTACAAGAAAGCTCAAGAGTGTCTGTCCATCTTGCAAAAGAGAGTGATGTATCTTTAACAGCAGTAACAAATCAAAAAGAAACACATGGAAACACACCTTGGGAACAAGTTGAAGATTTAACGAAAAAAGAAAATAATACTTCAGAAGAAAATCCAGAATTAATCGACCGAGAACATTGGTATAAAAATTCAATTAAAACTGGAAATGGAACGTACAAATTAAATATTGAGAAAGCTTATAATTTGAATATGAACGTTATCGAAAAATAAGAAAAACCTTCCACAAATGTGGAAGGTTTTTCTCATATAATCGCTTTAATTCCTTCTAAAATTAAGCCAATCATAAATCCGCAAACAGCCCCGTTCACTCGAATCCACTGCAAATCTTTACCGACGTTATTTTCGATCATTTCAATTAATGTTTTATCGTCTAGTTTATCAAGGTTTTCTTGTACAAGTTTTCCAATTTTCGAATGATTCTTTTCAACAAGTGTGACAACTTGCTTTTGTAACCAATCTTCTATTTTTTGAACAGTTTGTTCATCTTCTTTTATTTTATTCATTTGTGTTTGTAAAAATGGAATAACATATTTATCCGTAAATTCTTCATTTTTCACAAAAATAATTGCCCTTTGTTGTACTTGCTCTAGCATCTCTTTAATTTTGTCAGTAGCATCCCAATTGGCAATCCATTTTTCTTTCCAATCTTCTAATTCCTGCAGTAAAGCTTCATTTTCTTTTACATTTATAATTTCTTGGCGAATTTTTGATAAGATAAGTTGTCTTGTGCCATTATCTGCATCTTGTAAGCTGTTAATATTGCTAATAATAAATTTCTGCAAAATGCCCCCAATTTTATCTTCATCTACAATATTCATAAACGATTTCAAAGTAAACTGTAAGAATCCATCTACTTTTATGTTTTCCATCGCCTTCATACCTAAGCTTCCAAGCTGGTAACGAGCTTCATCTTGCGCTGTCCAATCTTTCACTTTTACTAATATGTAATCAAGTGTCTTTTCATCATATTCTTGCACAACTAATTGATCAACAAGCACTTGTAAGATGTTACTCGTATTAATTGTATGCAAATATGCTTTAAGTTCTTTTTCAATAATAACAGCTAACTTTTCTGTATCTATTGAAACAATCGCTTTTTCAGCAATCGTTACAATTCCCTTTTTCACAGCATCAGAATGCATTTCTCTCTCAGTAATTTGTAGCACCATTTGCGCTAACTGCATTTCTTTTACTTTATTCGTAATACTTTCTTTCGTCAGCCACTCATTTTCTAGCGTGTGAATGAGCCCTTTCGTTACTCGTTTACGGTTTTTAGGTAACAAAGCTGTATGCGGAATTGGGATTCCCATCGGATGACGAAATAATGCTGTAACCGCGAACCAATCCGCAAGTCCGCCAACTAACCCAGCTTCAAATCCCCCTTGTATAATCTCTCCAGCTATCGTTCCTTGAAAAGGGATAGAAGCAGCAAAACCTACTCCCATAACCCCAAGCGAAATACCCGCTATATATTTAGTCTGTAATGACATCGTATACACACATCCTCTTATTATGTAAAATAAAGCTGTTTTGTTATATTTATTCGATATTAGTAATCCTTCATATCTATACTATAAAGAACTATTGTGAAAATAACAAAGATTTTTATGTACATGAAAAAATGAGGCTACAACTAGCCTCATTTTCCTTATATTATTAATCCCAAACCTTTCTTATAATACCCATTCATCACATCTTCTGGAACCATGCTCCCACCAGTTCCCCACACAATATGAGTACCTTTTTTCACCGTCTCTGTTAACTGTTGCTTTTGTAAATACTCGTTTTCATTTTTACATACATTCACTGGCCCAACCATACCAGCTAATGCAGAAGGCTCTAAATTAATATTTTCCTTATCAGCCAGTTCTTTTAATAATCTATATAACTCTTCATCACTTACTGTGTAATTTCCACTCAAAAATGGTTCCATCGTTTTACCGACAAATCCAGACGGTCTTCCTACTGCCAGTCCGTCCGCGTCTGTTATATTATCAATCCCGATATCTTGAACGGCGATTTTATCATGAAGTCCTGTCATTAACCCGAGTAACATACATGGAGAATGTGTTGGCTCTGCAAAGAAACAATGGACGTTGTCTTTATACAATAACTTTAAACCAAATGCTACTCCGCCAGGTCCCCCACCTACTCCACACGGAAGATAAACGAATAAAGGATGTTCTTCATCTACTATAATCTCTAACTCTTCTAATTGCTTTTGTAAACGAGATGCTGCTACTGCGTATCCTAAAAATAAATCATGTGAGTTTTCATCATCTACAAAATGACAGCTAGGATCTGCATCTGCTTGCTGACGCCCCTCTTCTACTGCTTTACTATAATCAGCTTCATATTCAATAACATTTACACCTTTATTTCTTAATAAATCTTTTTTCCATTCTTTTGCGTCTGCTGACATATGGACAGTTACGTTAAAACCTAGTTTCGCACTCATAATCCCAATACTTAGCCCTAAATTACCTGTAGAACCTACCGCAATTGAGTATTTTGCAAAAAACTCTCTACATGTATCACTATCTAAAATAGAATAATTATCTTCCTCTGTTAACATTCCATGCTGCAGAGCTAATTGTTCAGCATGTTTCAACACTTCATAAATCCCGCCCCTAGCTTTAATTGATCCTGATATTGGAAGATGACTATCACATTTTAATAGTAATTTTCCTAGTATAGGTTGCCCGTAATTTTTCTCTAAAGACTGTTTCATTGAAGGTATCTTCACTAAAGGCGATTCTATAATACCATTCGTTTCTTGCGTTTCAGGAAAAACTTTCGCAATATATGGTGCAAAACGCTTTAATCTCTCTTCCGCGTCTTTGACATCTTCTTCATTAAGTGATGAAGCTTTTATTGCTGTTTCATACTTTTCTATATTCGGGTTTATCCAAAGTACTTCTTCTGTTGCAATAAGCTTGTTAACTAATGGATACTCTGCTTTTAATACCTCTATTTCCTTCATTCCGTTTCCTCCTCATATCCTTGTAGCTTGCTATACAATAAATTATAATTAATTTAATTTTAATATAGTTTAACATAAAAAATAATTTTAGTTAATTTTAATTTAATTTATTTAAATATAATTTAATAATCGTTAAGGAGAATGTTTTATGGAAAATATAGATATTGGTAAAAAAATTGAAAAGCAAAGAAAAGAAAAAGGTTTAACTAGTAAAGAACTAGCAAATATGGCTGAAATTACACCATCTATGTTAAGTCAAATTGAGCGTGGTTCTGCTAACCCTTCCATTCAAACGTTAAAGGTACTCGCAAAGGCACTGGATGTTCCAACATTTAGTTTTCTGCTTGAAGAAACAAATACTGACGATTTAATCGTGCGCTCTCATAAACGTAAAAAAATGATTATCGATAATTTATCATATGAAATGCTATCACCTGATTTCACAGGTAATTTAGCAACAGCAATTATGACTGTTCCTCCAAATACTTCTTCATCAGATAATGTTCTAGAACATAAAGGTGAAGAATTAGCCTTCGTATTAGACGGAACAATTACATTGTATTTAAATGAAGAAGAGTACACATTAGAAACTGGTGATAGTGTAAAAATACCTGCTTATTTAAAGCATAAATGGGTAAATCAATTCGAGAAAAATGCGATTGTCTTATTTTCTGTTACCCCGCCGATTTTTTAATATATAAAATAAAAATAGCCACGCACGGATACTCTCCGTACATGGCTATTTTTATTTTTTCGGCATGAACAAAATGCCTAAACTAATAACACAAAAACTAAGTATTTGCTGTATTGACAAGCCAAATAGAACCGAATTTTGTTCACTAATAAGCGAAATAACAATATGAGCAGTCCCCTCACAAATTAGAAAAACACTTATATTTTTTCCAGTTCCTAATCTTTCATTTTTCATCCATAACAAACCAATTACACAAAGGGCGAGGATGATCTCGTATACGAAAATTGGATGATATAAAAATGTAGATTCATATATTTTCATTCCCCATGGTAGTGTCGTTTGTACACCTACTTCTCGATGGAATAGAAAATAAAAGATACTGCTCACGCACAATGCAAAAGGCAATGCATCAAGTAAAATACGAAGCGAAAATTGCTCTTTTTTACTTTTCCAAACAATATATGCACTCGCAATTATGCCCCCTATTAAAATGTGCTGCATGCTTCCTACAGCTAGTAATGCTTGCAATGGCGACCTAAAAGCCCATACTGGATTTAAAATTGCCGGTGCAAATTTCCATACAAATACGATAATAAGAAACGCATTTGTTACAGCATCCATCATTTTTTCATACGGTACATTTTGATGCTTCATCTTTCGTTTCATCAGCATAAATCCAAATAGACTTCCAATTATAAGAGATACGGGTTGTAACCTCATGATCCACTCCATCACTGCAAAATCCCCTCTTAACCCTCAATTAATTTTTGAAATTTCTTTTCTAATTGATCTGGAGGTAATACCCCTCGTACATGATCTATTATAATTCCATCTTTATTAACAAAAAATGTCGTTGGTAAAGAAAATACTTTATAATCTAATCCAGCTACTCCATCCATATCTAGAAGAACTGGAAACTCAAATCCATAGCGATCCGCAAATGCAGTTGCTTCTTGTACTGGGTCACTAACAGTTGCATTTACTGCAAAGATTTCAATATCCTTTTTATATTTGTCATAAAAACGAACTAAGTCAGGTGCCTCCATTTCACATGGTCCACACCACGATGCCCAAAAATTAATAATATATGGTTTTCCCTTCGCATCATTTAGCGAATACAACTTTCCATCTAATCCTTTTAATGTTATATTTGGTGCTTTAAATCCTATTTGTGGTAATACTTCTTTCTCTTTTAACTCCGCTTGTTTCGCTTTTCTTTCCTTTTCTTCTTTCTTTGAGTTATAAAAGTTAACACCCGCCCAAACGAGTGCTCCTACTAATATAATAGCAATTAGTTTCTTCACTTTTCTTCCTCCTCATTTTTTAAAATCCTGTAAATCCACCAAATAGGCGAATAAAGAACGCTGTAATTTTCGTCATTTGATTTGTATACAATAAAACACCTGTTACAATCATCATTCCGCCGCCAATTTTCATCATGACATTGGCATATGTAACAATCCACTTTACCTTTCCGATAAAGAATGCCATCACGAAAAATGGAACTGCAAATCCAAGCGTATACGCTGTAATATAAAGAAGTGCCCCTTCAGGATTCGTCGCACCAAGCATGAGTACAGCTGAAAATATCGGCCCAACACATGGCGTCCATCCCGCTGCATATGTCATACCGACTAAAATCGAACGAATATATCCAGTCGATTTACTTCTATACTGCACCTTTTTCTCTGCCATAAGCCACTTTGGCTGAAACAATCCAGTCATAAATAACCCCATCAAAACAATAAAAACCCCACCAATTTGTTGAATCAATTTTTGGTTAGATGAGAATGTTATTCCAATCCAGCTTACCGACAAACCTAACGCATAAAATATAACTGAAAATCCAATCATAAAAAATACGGTATGTATAATCGCTGATTTTTGCATAATCCCACGATTCTCTTTTAAATCTTGAATAGAAACACCTGTAATATAAGATAAATAAGATGGATATAGCGGTAAAGAGCATGGCGATATAAATGACAATACTCCCGCCCCAGCTACAAGCCAAATTGTTAAATCTGCTGCGTTCATTTTATTCCCCCTAAAAACACTACATCGAGTAGTGTTAATTGTTAAAAAAAGAGGCTATATGCACTCTCCGACAATAAGTACAATCGACATACAGAATAAACCTAGTGTTACATATACCGAATTTGTATGTAATGGTATAGTAAGCTTCACAACTTTTTCATTTAACACTTGCTCAATTCGTAAATTTATTGCTGTTTTTGCAAATGAAGCTGTCACACATCGATTTTCCATTGTCTTTATTTTAATTAATTTTAATAACGCGCTACCTAACTCGAATGAGGATTTCATTTTTTGCATCGCATATTTATCTGCTGCTAACTCTTGATACGTATGGTATCGCTGTAGCAGCCCTTTTAGTATCGGGATGTACAACATTCCTTCTGCTAATAACGTAAAACAAAATAATTTTAGTGGATCCCGATTGTTTTGATGATATTCTTCATGAAAAACAATCGCATCAATTTCTTCCTCTGAAAACGTGTGAAGTATCCCTTCTGACATGATAACTTTCGGACGAAATAATCCAATTGTAAATGCTGCAATTTCCTCGGTCGGTAATATATATATTTGTTTTCCTTTTCTAATAAAAGGTACAAGTACTTTGTGTAATTTTTTACTATAGAAAAATTGCCGCCAAATTCTTTTGCACACTATCAGTACAGTAAGTAATAATAATCCAGCTATTATGATACGAATCAACGATAGTTCTTTCATATGTTTTTCTAACTGAAACAAGCAAAACTTTGAAAGAAAGAACGCCTTATTTTGAAAAAGAAATGGATATGTAACGTAATACGTTAACATACAAAAAAAGAGAGTACTAACAATTACTGCTAACAATACGATTTTACGCATTTGCCATTTCATTTTATCGATCCTCTTTTTTTAACTGACTCAATTTATCTTCTAATTTTTTTAGTAAAGTCGGATCAGCCTGCTCTAACTCATCTAACATATGATTTACAACTAAATCTCCAAATTCCCCCATTAATTCCTGCGTCATTTTCTTCGTTTGATTGGATAAGAATTCTTCTTTTGTTTGTACAGCATGATATATGCCACTTCTTCTCACAGTCTGTTTTTCTAAGTGTAGTTTCTCTACTAACCTGTTCATAACTGTCATAACAGTATTAAAGTTCACCGGTGATTCTTCACTTAATTTCTGCTGTACTTCTTTAATGGTAATACCTTCAGTGGACCAAACAATCTCCATTATTTTCGCTTCAAGCGGTCCAAAGAAGTGATTTAACCCTTGCTCATTTAACTTATAATTTTGAGTAAACATAGTATGGCTCCTTTCACACTACAGATTGTAGTACAAATTAAATGAAAGGTCAAACACGAATAGTATAAACTGCTATCCACTAATTATGAACATCCATTCATTGTAAACCTAACTTCTCTCCAAATGTATCAAAGAGATACTGCTCTAATATTTGTACACTAAACTTCTCATTACGCCCAAGTGCAAATAATTCCCGATTTTTCGCTACGATAGTGTCTAACGGAATAGCTACATTATCCACTATTTTTGTAATTTCAATTATATTACTTTTCACATTGACTTCCGTTTTAAATTCAACGTTCTCCAATACTATATGTGAACGTCTTCCTGATGCAAAAAAAGTAAAGTTAGGATTTTTAACGACGCCAATTTCACTCTCTAATGCATATAAATAATGAAAAATTATATCTCTATGTCCATCTTTTATTATTTTTTCATCCTTCTCATCATCTAAGTATTCTTTCAACTTCGTTGTAAATTCAAATCGAAAATCCACTTTTTTCACGCTCCTTTTTTCATTCTATACCGAATAAATATATTAATATAATTTTACCATATTGCAATACAAGTTCCTATAAAAAGTAAAAAATACGTTTGTAAAATCCCTAGTATTTCCGACGCCTTTATAAAATATATACACTAATTCAATATTAATTAATGAGTCGTTATATCCATTTAACCATATTGTTTCCATATTTTGAAACAATAGTATGCAATATTATATATCAATAAACTGTTTCTAATTCATCACTCTATATAGTCATCGTTCCCTTTACTATTCCAATATATTTAAACTGTATTTTCTCTTTATTCATTACATTAGAGAAGGAATGTAACTCTCTTCTATCGAATTTTTACATAACAAAAATGATTAGGTGGTGCTTTACTATGAAATTAGCTGTCATTGGTGGTGGTGATTTACAAGATTTAAATCACTTTCATATTAATGAACGACTTATAGAATTAACAAATAAACAGTACCCAAAAATATTATTCATTCCAACAGCCAGTCATGATGATGAAAGCTATATAAAATTATTTTTAGACACGTTTGAAAACCAATTCCATTGTGATGTACAAATTTTACGTACTATAACCGATACACCTTCTAAGTATGAAATAGATGAGATGATTCATTCAGCCGATTTCATTTACCTTGGTGGTGGAAACTATGTTGAAATGCTTACACAATGGAAAGAACATAAACTAGATGAGAAATTACTATTGGCTCTCGAGCAAGGAACACTCATTGCAGGGTATAGTGCTGGTGCTATGTGTTGGTTCACATCTAGTATTCGATCAGATTATGAAGGTTCTGGTTATGTAGAAAGTAACGGATGGGGGATTGTTAACAAAAGGTTTTGCCCACATTATAATCAATTAAATAGAATGAATGCTTTTCATTCCTTTTTACAAAATCACCAAGGTAATATAGAGGGGATTGCACTAGAAGATGATTGCGCTTTATATATTACAGAAGAATCCTTTGAAATTATCGGTGCACCAGAAAAAGCGTGGGAGTTTTATATGAGTGATAAAAAACTTATTAGACAACATTTTGATATCACTTTAAAAAGCTATTTATAAAGTGATGCTTTAATCAGTGGGGGTTTTCTTCATCCCCACTAATTATTAGCCCTCATCTATCGGGCTTTTGCGGGATAAACATACGCTTCAAAAAATGTCCCTAAGTATAATAACTTAGGGACATTTTCACTATTTAACTAACTAATCGTGTAATTCGTTTCTTCTGCCATGAAAGCTTATAATATGCATACTGTAATATGAGACTAACAATAAATGCTGCTGGGTATCCAATCCATATCCCTTCAATTCCAAGGCTTGTATGGTAAGAAAGATAATATGCTACTGGTACTTCAACTAGCCAAATTGATACAACACCAATAACAGTTGGCCATAATACTGTACCACTCGCTCGCATTGTCGCACTAATAATTTGTGCATGACCGAAAATTAAATAACTCCATAATGTAATCATGACTAAACTATGAGCAATATCAATTGTAGTTTGACTCGTTAAAAATAGTGATAAAATGTCTCTTGAGAACAAGTAAATAAGAGATATTAACATACCACCGATAACATAGTTCATAATAATTCCAGCTTTTACAACTTTCTGCAATCGATCAAATTGATTTGCACCAATTGATTGTGCCGCAAAAATAGAGACTGTAATGCCAAGGCTAACCGCTGGCATTTGTACATAACTGGCAACTTGATTCACGACGCCATAAGCAGCTGTTGCATCCGAACCATAACGATTTACAAACGCGATTACCGCAATTTCTGATAATGAAACTAATATCATATTAATACTCGCTGGAATACCGAGTCGTAGCAATAGCTTTAATAACTCACCATCCATTCGAAGGTATTTCCTTACCGTTCCATCTAGTTGTAGTGGATGATTTTTCTTCTTTAAATACACTAGCATGACAATAAACGTAATAACTGTCGATATAACAGAAGCATATGCTGCTCCATACACATCTAATTTCGGAGCTCCTAACCAGCCAAAAATAAGAATTGGTAATAAGATCATATTTAGCGCTGTACTTACAATTAAAAAGTAAAATGGCGTTTTAGAATCTCCTGTCCCTCTCATAAATGTTGTGTATGCAAAATATAAAAATAATACTGGCATCGATATAAATAAAATTCTTGCATAATGTACACTTTTTTCAATTATATTTTCTGGCGTTCCCATTAGACGCATAATATCCATTGCAAAAATACTGCCTATTATCGCCAATGCAACTCCGATAATAAACGTAAATGTAAGTGTCGTACCAACGATAGCTTTTAAACGATCTTCATTTTTAGCGCCAAACGCCTGACCAATTAAAATAGAACTACCCGACCCAATTCCAATTACGAATGAAACGAGTAGGAAAAATAAAGGAAAGAATGCTGATATAGCTGCTAAATCATTGACACCAAGCCATCTCCCTACTACGACCATACCAAATAATTGTCCAACTGATTGAAGTACATTACTTAATAATAACGGTACTAAAAACATAGACATCGATTTCCAAATCGGTTTACTCTCACTTTCTAACTTATGTGACTCCACACCTTCTTTATTGTTATCTGTAGGTGGTTTCAAATTTCATTTCTCCTTTTATTAAAAATCTTTTTTCCATCTCTATCTCTTTGTATAGTTGTTATAATGATTTGCTTCTATTCATTTTCTTTCCGCATTATTATAACTTCACCCAATATTGACTTCCATCTACTGTTCTATCTAAAAATCCATATTCAATTAAATATCTTCTTAAAGTCACGAAATCTGGATATACATTTTCTAAAATTGTATTCACTTCTTTTTCGGAATACTTTTGATTACTATCAAACTTTTTCACTAAGTGACGTAATATAATTAATTTACGCTTTTGCTTCTTCGGAAATTTAGAAAGCTGTCCATCTAATCCATCTATAAAATGAGTTTTTAATACTTCGTCATTTTCTTCTTCCGTAATATTGTATCGATCATCCACCATCGTTGCTGTTCTATGAATTGGTACAAATTTCGTTTGTACCTTCGATTTTTCTTCTGATAATTCCATTAACGCTAAAAATACTTTTGCTTGCTTCATCTTCTCTCGCAATGTAAAACGATGATTACGAATCGTCGATGTGCTACCGCCGTCCATCTCTTTTACAATTTCTTTATCATTCAGTCCCATATGGAAAAACTGAACCATCTTCTTTTGTAAATCAGTTAAACCAGTAAACTTCTTATCAAGATTTAATAAATAATCAAACATAGACGTATGCTCACTATGCATATGCAATTGGACAAACTTCTCTGCTTCATACAAAACTTGATTATGTTGATAAATAACTCCCTTAATAAACGCTTCTCCACATGCTAAACAAATATACTCCTCTGCTTCCTCATCAAACACATACCCTTTTTTCAATTCCTCTACCGACGCATCCCAAAACTTCTCTGAAATATCGTTCACACTAAACACTCCTTCAAAATGTTTATTAAAAAAACAAACGAATTACAATTACGTTTATTATCACTTCATCATCTTAACATACATAAATCAGACATTTCAATGTTTCGTTTACCTATTTTGCAAACTTTTATAAAATCATCTATAAATCCCTCAAATAACCGCTAACTATAATTTCATTATTATTCCATGGAGAAACTGTAATAACTTAATTAAAGTGATATCCGAAATGAAACAAACCCTCTATTTACCCCTATCAAATATTCCATTTTAACTACAAAAAAGGCGCTTCCTTTTATGGAAGCACCCTTTCATCTTTTATATTTTTTGTAAACAACCTCTACTAAAACTTTACTTGTCTCTATAAATACATGTTTTCGGTTTCCATCCTCAACCATTTTATTTGAACAGCCACTCATAATCATTATACAACTAAATATGACTAGCGCTACATTTCTATTCTTATAAGCCACTTCATGCCACTCCACTATAAAAAAACTTCATTTACATTTATCCTATCAAAAAATTTTACACGAATAACAAACCCAAAAAATATGCAATCTTGCATATTCTCGCGTTTCATTAAGATATTGTGATTTAATTTATTTAAAGAACACTTTTATCGAGGTGACTTACTTGAAATTTAAAGCAAAAAAAAATCCATTTCACATCATTTTCATTATATTATTTATAATTATTTTTTTCATTTCACTATTCTTCCAAAATGAAAATTCTATTTTTTTTACTCTTATGATGCTGTTAAATATCGTGAATCTTTCTTCATTCTATTTTTCACACTATAATATAACGAAATCATCAATTGTTGTAAAACACGGTTTCATACTGCGCACTGAAATTCCATTTGAAGACATTCGTCACATTAAATACTCTGGCAAAAAACTCCGTTCAGAAAAATGGACTCGACAGCAATTAGAAATTGATTACAATTTATTTGATTCCGTGAAAACTTTCGTACCACAAGACGAAGAAAAATTCATTTCACTCTTAAAAGAGAACTGCCCACATATAAAAGTAATCCATTCGACCACTACCAAATAATATTTCAGAACTTACAGTTGTGCAGTTGAAGAAAACATAAAAAGGGATTAAAATTTATATGTGAAAAAAAGCCCAGATTCGAAATTTCGAATCTGGGCTTCTTCTATTATTCTTTTGGAGCGATCATTTTTTTCGGATCTACAATTTCGTCAAATTGCTCTTCTGTTAATAATCCCGATTGCAATGCTGCCTCTTTTAAAGTTAAACCATCTTTATGAGCATGTTTCGCAATTTTCGCTGCATTTTCATACCCAATATGCGGGTTTAATGCTGTAACAAGCATTAATGAACGATTCACGTTTTCGTTAATTACTGCTTCATCCGCTTCAATACCAACTGCACAATTATCATTAAACGAAACAATTGCATCCGCTAATAAGTGCGCTGATTGTAAGAAGTTATAAGCAATAACTGGTTTAAATACGTTTAACTCAAAGTTACCTTGGCTCGCAGCAAACCCGATTGTTGCATCATTTCCCATCACTTGCGCCACAACCATTGTTAACGCTTCACTTTGTGTTGGATTTACTTTACCTGGCATAATCGAGCTTCCTGGCTCATTTGCTGGAATAATAATTTCTCCAAGACCACTACGTGGACCACTTGCAAGCCAACGTACATCGTTAGCAATCTTCATTAAATCAGCCGCTAATGCCTTTAATGCACCATGAGTATATACAACTTCATCATGGCTCGTTAATGCATGGAACTTATTTGGTGCAGAAATAAAGTTCTTACCTGTAAATTGGCTAATTTCCTCAGATACCATATCACCAAATTTAGGATGAGCATTAATACCCGTTCCAACTGCAGTACCACCGATTGCTAACTCTTTCATATATGTATTGCTCTCAGCAATCATACGCTCAGTTTTTTCAAGCATACGGTGCCATCCACTAATTTCTTGTCCCAAAGTTAACGGTGTTGCATCTTGTAAATGTGTACGACCGATTTTTATAATATGTTCAAATGCAGTTGCTTTTTCTGCTAAAGTTTCTTTTAACTTCGTAATTGCTGGTAATACGTGATTTTCTACCGCAATTACACATGCTACATGAAGCGCTGTTGGAAATGTATCGTTTGAACTTTGAGACATGTTCACATCATCATTCGGATGAATATGTACGTCAGATCCCTTTTCTTTCAAAATTTGATTCCCGCGGTTTGCAATTACTTCATTCACATTCATGTTAGATTGTGTACCACTACCCGTTTGCCATACGACAAGTGGAAAATGCTCATTCCATTTCCCTTCAATCACTTCATCAGCAGCTTCCACAATTGCTTTTGCTTTCTCTTCTGATAACTTCCCTAGTTTTTGATTACTAAGGGCCGCACTTTTCTTTAAAATCGCAAATGCTTTTACAATTTCAAGCGGCATTTGCTCTGTTCCAATTGGGAAGTTCTCTTTACTTCTTTGTGTTTGCGCTGCCCATAATTTATCAGCCGGAACTTTTATTTCTCCTAATGTGTCTCTTTCAATTCTGTACTCCATTTTTTCATCCCCTTGAAAATTTAATACCTACATTTCTTATATTAACAGACTTCCCTTCAAATGATAAGAATTCTCACTCATATATATAAATATTTGATATTTATTTTTTAAAATTCCTCTTGACCTAAACTTAAGTTTAGGCTGTATCCTTTTCATTGTGACCTACTAAAAAGATACTGGAGGAATTCAATATGAAAAAATACGCTTTTGTAACAGGTGCAAATAAAGGAATTGGATATGAACTCGTTCGCCAATTAGCAGAGAAAGGCTATCACGTATTTTTAGGTGCTCGCAATGAACAACTTGGTCAAGAAGCTGTGAAATCTTTAAATATTTCCAACGTTTCTTATGTTCAAGTAGATATTTCAAATTCACAATCCATTCAAAAAGCAATGAAAAAAATGTATGAAACGACTGATCACTTAGATTTACTAATCAATAACGCAGGTATAGCACTAGACTTCAATACGCTACCTAGCAAATTAAATATTGAAACTTTACGTCAAGGATTTGAAATTAACTTTTTTGGAACTTTCCAAATGATGCAAGCCTTTTTACCATCATTAAAGAAGTCAAACAACAGCAAAATAATAAATGTAACAACTGACATGGCTTCACAAACAATGTTCGCTAATGGTGAAACACATCCAATTAATGCTTTAGGATATAATTCTTCAAAAACAGCTATTAACGCTTTAACATTAGCTTTTAGCAAAGAATTTGGTACTAACGGTCCAGCAGTTTTCGGGGTAACACCTGGTTTTACAACTACCGACCTTAATGGAAATGCACCTGGTGGCCATACAACCAATGAAAGTGCTAAGATTATTATTAAATATGCATTAAGTGCAACAAATTACAATGGTAAAATATTAAATAAAAACGGAATTATACCCTGGTAACAAGAGGATGAATCACATGTATTATACAATTGGTCAAGTCGCCAAAATGCACCACTTAACTATTTCTCAAATACATTATTACGATCGACAAGGACTGTTCCCTTTTCTTCAAAGAAATGAAAAAGGAGATCGAGTTTTTAACGAAGAAGCACTCAAATATTTAGAGATGATTTTATGTTTAAAAGAAACTGGTATGCCTATTCAAAAAATAAAACAATTTATTGACTGGTCCATGGATGGAGAATCTACTATCCTTCAACGATTAGAATTAATGAAACAACAAAAGATAAATGTTTTACAGCACATTCAAGATACTGAAAAGAACTTAAAAAAGATACAACAAAAAATCACTAAATATGAGCATGAAATAACCTCAATAGCTCAAAATACAAAATAAAAAAATCACCTTCTACAATGTGTAGAAGGTGATTTTTCATTTATGATGCTTGCTTTCCTTTATCCGCATCATCTACATACCAAATGAACTTGCCTGTATATCCGTAAATAACTGCTAAAATTAACGATACAAAACTTAACCACATAAATGGAATATATGATAACGTTGCTACCCCTAAAATACCAGCCATAAAAATACCATTATCCGACCATGGAACCATACCTGAAGTTAACGTTCCACCTACTTCTGAGTTACGTGCTAATACACGACGGTCTATTTTTAGTTTATCATAGCTATCTTCCATAATTTTCGGCGTTAAAATAAGTGATACGTACATCGCACAACCAAATACGTTCGCTAAAAATGCAACGATTAATGTAGACAACGTTACATTACCTGCAGAATTTAATTTCTTCTCAAATTTCGATACGATTACTTTAAGAACACCTAGCTTTTCAAGTAATCCACCAAAACCTAAGCCAAATATAATAACGGCTACTGAGCCAAGCATACCGTTAATTCCACCACGGTTTAATAACTTATCGACAAACTCAACACCAGATTGAATTGAGAATCCATTATAAGCTGTTCCAATTGCCTCTCCAAAGTTCATCCCTTGGAAAAGAGTTGCCCAAATTGCACCGATTAAAGCTCCCATTGCAATTGTTGGCATCGACGGTTTCTTCATTGCTAATAGAACGATAACAATGATCGCTGGAACAAGCATCCATATTTTAATATCAAATTGCTTTAATAAAGCTTCTTTTAAAAACTCTACTCGGTTCAAATCTACATTATCCCCGCCGTACATCCAGCCAGCTACAGTAAACATAATACTAGTAATAATATACGCCGGAACGTCTAATACAAGCATAGCTCGAACGTGAGCAATAACATCTACTTTTGCCATAGAAGCTGCAAGAACTGTACTATCAGAAAGTGGTGATAATTTATCTCCGAAATAAGCTCCTGAAAGAACTGCACCAGCAACAAGCGGAAGTGGTAATCCAAGCCCTTCACCAATCGCCATCATAGCTATACCAGCTGTTCCAACTGTTCCCCATGATGTTCCAGTCGCAATAGATGTTATAGAACAAATAATTAAAGTTGCCAGTAAGAATATGCTTGGGTGGATAAATTCTAATCCATAATAAATTAATGTTGGTACAACCCCACCAGCAATCCATGTTCCAATTAAAGCACCTACTGCAACTAAAATAAGAATAGCTTCTAATCCATTAGAAATTCCTTTTGTAATTGCATCTTGCAATTCTTGATAACGAAATCCTAACCTTAATCCAAGCGCAATAACTAAAAACCATGAAATAAACAGCGCTAATTGAATTGGGAGATCAAAAATCGTTTGGAAGGAAAAGACGACAGCAAGAAATAGCATTAAAAGAACGATAATTTCTGGTATCGATGGTAATCTTACACTTTTCATTTTTTTCTCTCCTTACAAGTCGATAACATGATGTATGTCGTCTTACATGTATGTAGTATACAATTAGCGAAGACAAAACAAAATTTTCATATTATTTCGATTTATTTTTCCAGTATAATATATTGGACACCTTTTCTATTGTAAAAGTAGATGTTACTTTTCGCAATGGAAAATATAAAAAATGTTACATTTTTATTTAGATAGAATAATCTAAGAATAACTTTTTTAATATTTGCCACAATAAGATTTTTTACTATTATCTTCACCTTTTAAGGACTACCATTTTTCTCCCCCAAAAAAGCACACATCATTAAAATGATGCATGCTCCACTTTTATTTATACAAATTTTGTATTTCTTCTTTATTTTTAAGTATCTCCGAAAACTTATCACTACACCCTTTTGGAAATAATACTCCGAGTCCGTATGAATGTCCAAACTGAAAATGAGGGTGCTTCGCCTTGATCTCATCCCAAAACTTATACACGCCAAAATCACCACTTCTCACTTCAATATCATGAAATAATACAATACCGTTTTTGGCGACTTTAGGTAACCACGTTTTATAATCATGAGAAACAGCTTCATACGTATGATAGCCATCAATATGCAAAAGATTTATCGTTTCATCTTGAAACTGATCTATAGCATCATCAAAAGTAGACCGAATTAATTTTCCTATATTAATGTAGTTAGCACTCACAACTTTTTCTACTATTTGAAAAACCCCTTCTCCATATGGACCTGTATGCCCATCTCCAGCCCAAGTATCTACAGCAAAACATTTTGTAGTTAACCCACCATCTTTTACTCCCTGACAAAAACTGAAGAAGGAAGCACCTAGATGTGTACCTAACTCAACTAAAGTTGCTGGTTTTTCAAATCGTACTAAGTCATATGCGAAATTCAAATGCCCACTCCACGCAGATTGTGACCGAATAATAGGACTAAATTTTTCAAAGTCAAACGATGGTTTATGAGTAACCCAGTTCATTGCATATCTCCTTATACACATATTTTTAACAAACCAAATTACTCTTATCTTTATTTTTTTATCGTCATGATTATGATTCTATTTCATGAAAATATAAAGAATTTATTCTTTTCTATTGAGGTAAAGCATCATATACATATGGGTCAGTTGGCTTATTAATTTTCTCGATTTTGTTTACTTTTACAAGTGGAAAGACTGTTCCTTTATATGTCGTTTCATCTAATAATCCTGTTATTTCCACCCATGTTTCTTCTGGAATTTTTTCAACGTTTCGCCCAGTGACAATCATCCCCCAGACTGATGCATCCGCAATACAACAAGTTATGCCATATCGAGCCACTACTGCTTTATTACCCGTCACATCTTTATCCTTATATATAAACCCTAAGAATGTAATTTCTTTCCCTTTAAACCAATTAACATTTTGACCAATTACATTCATTGTTTGAACATAATCCTTATCCTTTACTTGTAGTTTACGCTGTCCTAACATACTTTTTACTACTTGCTCTTCCGTTTCATAAGTCGTTGATAAATTTGATGTTTCTTCTGGATCAACTGATACTTCTCGCCCATCAAAATTAACCTGTTTCCCCTCTTTTTCGTTCCTTTCCAGACTTCTCGCCTGTACACTTTGATTCATACCCCTTTTTCCTGCTAAACTTCCATCAATTGTTACACTTCCAAAGAGAAAAGCACTAACTATCGGAACAACAAATAAAACATATACAAAGAAACTTTTTATCCCTGATTTTGATGTTTTATGATGTTTACAACAATTACAATCATGCTGTTTTTCTCTTCCATCTCCCCAAACTTGTACAGTACCCAAAATTAAAATTACTACAAAAGCTATATACGTAAATTTGATCATTTTTGGAGCGATAAAATTATAAATATTCCCTGTTACAAGTAGTTTAAATAAGAGCATTGCTAAACCAATTAAAATAATGCCACGTATATAGCGATGATACGCCTTCTGCTCCTCTTTCTCCATTCTTTCTCACCTCCTATAACATTATGATTTGCACGATGGTATACACAGATACAATGACAATTCCCATCAAAAAGAATACAAATCTCTTTTGAAAATACGCAAATAGCATTAACGTATTTTTCATATCAAGCATAGGCCCAAACACAAGAAATGCGAGAAGTGCCTTTACCGAGAAAACATGTCCAAAAGATGCCGCTATAAAAGCATCGGCTGCAGAGCAAATTGATAAAACATAACCAAATCCCATCATAATAACGGGAGCAATTACTTCATTATGTGCTACTGCATCCAGTACATTCCGATCAAAAAACGTTTGAAATACACTTGCTAAAAAAGCACCAATCAATAAATACTTACCAGTATCAAAAAACTCATCTACAGTGTGATTCATAACATCTTTCCAACTCTTTTTTTTGCTTGTTTGAACTGAAACCTCTATGTCTTTTAAAACATTTCTTTCGCGATAGCGATAATACACAATTAGACCTATGAATAGAGCAACTAGAATTGTTATCCCAAAGCGTGCATATACAACGTAATCATTTTTTTGAAACGCATATACAGTAGATAAAAGAACAACTGGATTCATAATGGGTGCACTCAGTAAAATAACAATGCCTACATGAAGTGGTAACCCCTTTTGAATGAGCCTTCTTACAATTGGTATAATGACACATTCACACATTGGAAAAAGAACTCCCACAAATACTGCTGGAATCATTGCAACAATCGGAGATTTCGGCAGTATTTTTTGAATCATATCTTCCGTCACAAACACTTGAATAAATGAAGAAACAATTACCCCTAATAAAATAAAGGGGATTGCTTCAAAAATGATACTTAAAAACACCGTATTCACATTCAACCATTCTTGCGACATATTTTTGTGCAAATTTACTAGACTTGTAAAATCTACAAAAAATAATAAAAAGAGAAACATAGCGATAAGAGCTATGCCTATTAATTCTTTTGAAACTCTATTAAAGACCAAGCTTCTCGCCTCCATTTTATTTATTTGTAAACATGCGCTTGTCCAAATGCTTCATACTACAGCATAAAATTTATAGTCTATTTCTATTCTTAAATCGTAATCATTATGATTTATTATTGATTTTTCCTTTCCCATCATTTATTATAAAACGTAATGATTACGATTTGAAGGGGAGATTATTTCATGAAAAAAGTACCTATCACTGTATTAAGTGGTTTTTTAGGATCTGGAAAAACTACCTTACTACATCACATTTTGACTAATAAAAACAACTTAAAAGTAGCTGTTATCGTTAATGATATGAGCGAAGTAAACATTGATGCGTCCCTTATAAAAAAAGGTGGTTTTTCACGCACAGAGGAAAAATTAGTAGAAATTCAAAATGGTTGTATTTGTTGTACACTACGAGAAGATTTAATGATAGAAGTGAATCGTCTTGTTGAAAATGGTGATATTGACTATATAGTTATTGAATCTTCTGGTATAAGTGAGCCTATTCCAGTTGCCCAAACCTTTACTTATACAGATGAAGTTCTTAACATTGATTTAACGAAAAATTGTCACCTCGATACGATGGTTACAGTTGTAGATGCACATAGATTTTGGGATGATTTTGCAGATGGAGAAAGTTTGCTAGACCGAAAACAGGCAATCGATGAAACTGATACTCGGGAAGTTATTGATTTATTAATAGATCAAATTGAGTTTGCAAATATAATTATTCTTAATAAGATAGACCTACTAGAAAAAGAAGATGTGATAGAACTCCATCATTTACTAAAGAAATTAAATCCTAGCGCCAAGGTTATTGAATCTTCATTTAGCAAAGTACCATTGCAAGAAGTTTTAAACACAAATTCATTTAATTATGAAGAGGCCAGTCAATCGGCTGGCTGGATGCAAGAATTAAATAGTGACCATCATACACCTGAAACGGAAGAATACGGTATTCATTCCTTTGTGTACCGTCGTAAATATCCTTTTCATCCTGAACGCCTTATGAATTGGCTAGAAAAATGGCCATTAGATGTTGTAAGAGCGAAAGGATTTTTCTGGCTCGCCTCTCGTAATACTATGATAGGGCTTCTATCACAAGCTGGTTCCTCTATTACAATTCAAGGTGCTGGTGAATGGATAGCGGCATTACCTGAGGCTGAAAAAAATCAAATCATTACAGAAGAACCAGAAGTATTGAAAAACTGGGATGAACAATATGGAGATCGAATAACTGAACTCGTATTTATCGGAATTGACATGGATCGTTCTTTAATTGAACAATCATTAGATAGTTGTCTATTAACAGAAAAAGAAATGAAACAAGATTGGAATAGCTTTGTTGATCCTATTCCAGCTTTTACTTATACTTCATAACAAAGTGAAAAAAGGCTTCCGTAGCATGGAGCCTTTTTTCACTTTGTAGTACTCTTATTTAACATATTTGCTTTCATAAGAAACACCATTGTACCGAAAACAATTAAGGTAGCATATACGACACCAACTACATCACCTATTTTTTCTAAGCCAAACGGTAATAGTATAGTAGCAACTCCGACTATATAGGAAAATACTCCTGAAAGCTTCGCTAATTTATTTTTATCTCCAACAAACGTTTCTTCTTGATATCCTGCCAGCAAAAACAATCTCTTTTTCACATATATTTGATACCCTAAAAAAATGATAAGTAATCCAACAAATAAACAAACCAAAAATCCTGCTAGCATTTCAATACCACCCTCTCTACAATATTTTACCACGTACAAAAAAAATTTCGTCTCCATTATTAATAACTTTTCATTTAATTAGAAGTTTCAGTTTATTGATGCTCTTTTTTGTGATATATTGCATATTGTATCCAATATATATTTTTGGAAGGAGGATTATATGTCTTATGGATCCAAATCGATTAAAAGGAATTATAATGGTCATAATCGGTGCTTGTTTATGGGGCTTGTCCGGAACAGCTGCGCAACAACTTTTTCAATATGAAAATGTTTCAACCGAATGGTTAGTTACGATCCGTTTGCTTATATCTGGGGTTATTCTACTCATTATTTCATCATTCGGAACGAGAAAAAAAGAGATTTTTACCATCTGGAAGCAAAAATCCGACGCTAGTAAAATGATTTTGTTCGGTCTTTTCGGCATGCTTGCTGTACAGTATACGTACTTCGCCTCTATTAAAGAAGGAAACGCTGCTGTTGCAACTTTGTTACAATATTTAGCCCCTATATTTATCACTGTATACTTACTTTTCAAATGGAACGTTCGTCCATCAAAAATTGATTATATTTCAATTACACTCTCATTAGTAGGGACTTTTCTCTTATTAACAAACGGGTCTATGCATAACTTAGCTGTATCTACTCCAGCTATCGTTTGGGGCATTTTATCTGGACTATCTCTTGCATTTTATAGTTTGTATTCAAAAAAATTGTTAGAAAAGTGGTCTTCATCTGTTATCGTTGGCTGGGGTATGATTATTGGGGGTATTGGTGTAACGATTTTACACTTTGTTTCCACAAACGAATTCATTTTATTATCCACTATAAAGTATGTAAAACTAAGTACCCTCCCGCTCATTACATTTGTAGTCATTTTCGGGACACTCATAGCATTTTATTTATACTTAGATAGTATAAGATACCTTACGCCGAAAGAAACAACGTTATTTGGTTGTACAGAGCCGCTCGCAGCTATTATTTCTTCCGTACTTATTTTGCACGTACCGTTTCAATCTTTTCAGTTATTAGGTGCTTTTTGTGTCATTGTAATGGTGCTTATATTAAGCCAAAAGCCGGATGAAGGAAAAACGAAGCTAAAACTTATGAGTAGAAAAAAACAAAACATACAATGAAAGGATTGAATTATTTATGCCTGTCCCTCAAAATTATAAAAAACCTGGAAGAGTTTCCGCAAAGTCACTCGTTTTAACCCAACTACAAGATTGGATTATAGAAGGTGTATTACAACCAGATGAAAAAATTAATGATGGGGAATTGGCGGAAGCACTAGGTGTAAGCAGAACACCAGTTAGAGAAGCTTTACAAATTTTAGAGCTTTCTGGGCTAGTAGAAATGATTCCCGGTCAAAAAACGAAAATTGCTCCTATTAAATTAGAAGACGTATCTATCATTTATGAGACGCTGGCCGGTCTTCACTCAATTATAGGAAAACAAGCACTTCAAAAAGTTACAGATTCTGATATTAAACTACTTTCCGAGATAAATGATACTTTTCAACAATCTATACATGAAAAAGATTCAAAAAAAGCTTTAAAACTAGATATACAATTTCACAATACAATTACTTCTATTGCTAAAAACCGATATATTGAACCTTTTCTAGAAAATATGCAGCTTCACGTTTTACGACTTGAATATTTGTTTTTCCAAAACTTTGTGCCTGCAAGTCAATCTATTAAAGAACATCACTCTATCATTCAAGCACTTCAAAAGCAGGACGAAAAACAAATGGAACAAATGATGGCTCAAAACTGGCTCCGTCCCATGAAAGAAATACAAAAAATGATTTCTATGAAAGAATAAGAAAGCTGGTTACACAAAAGTGTAACCAGCTCCCTCTTTACTAATCTATATGCTATGCCTGAATATTCGCGTAATCTTCAATATCTTCGTACTCTTTTTCTAATTCCTCTAAAGATAGCTCGTATAATTGTCTGTCGCGAATCTTAAACACCCCTGCTCCAATTAACTCATCAATTAAATGCCTCTTACGATTTTCAACAGCAAAACGGAGTTGACTACTCATCTTTAAAAAAACTCCTTTCTACGATCATTGAAAATGATAATCTTTATCAATTACCACTTTTGATTATAAAAGATGATTCTTAATAAGTAAAGTAATCTTATGAAATATTTACCTTACAAAGTATTTGTGGCCACATTATATATATGTATGCCCTGCGAAAAATGTTATGACACTTTTTCTGATCCTTTTTCTTTCATACTTTGCAAGTTGTCTCGCTATGATAAAACTCACCTTCTATTTCTACTTGGATGGTGACATGTTCTACATGAAACTTCTCCTTTAATACATCCATAGCCTCTTTTAATACACTTTGCGTTTCATTACCTTTTATAATCAGGTGGCAAGTTAATACTTGAAAATCCGATGTGACAGACCATATGTGCAAATCATGAACTTCTTTTACAACCGCAATCGTTAATAATGTATTTTTCACCTCATCCATATCTATGTGCTGCGGTGCACCTTCCATTAATATATGGACTGTATCACGTGTTACACGCCACCCACTAATAATGACTAAAATAGACACAAGAATACTAGCAATTGCGTCTGCAACATTCCATCCGAAAAATTTAATAAGTAACGCAGCAATAATCGCTCCAACTGATCCTAATAGATCACCTAGTACGTGTAAGAAAGCACTTCTTAAGTTCAAATTACCTTTCACATCTCCGCCTCTCATTAATATCCAAGCTGATAAAATATTAATAAGCAAACCAAGTACAGCAATAATGAGCATCCCATTACTAGCAATCTCAACTGGTTCTTTAAAACGACGAATTGCTTCAATAAAAATGTATATAGAAATGACGATAAGAACGACACCGTTACATAATGCCGCTAACATTTCGACGCGCTTATACCCGTATGTTTTTGCAGTCGTCGCTGCTTTTTCTCCAAGCTTAAACGCAAGTAAACTTAAAGCCAAGGATACTGCATCACTTAACATATGCCCCGCGTCAGATAATAGTGCTAAACTATTTGTTACAAATCCGCCAATAACTTCAGCAACCATAAAGCTTGTTGTTAGTAAGAATGCAAGTAGTAACGCCTTTTTATTTTTAGAATGCCCGTGATCATGTGAATGTCCCATACTTATACTCCTTTAAGTGCCATATCTGTATGTTAGTATGAAACAAACTCCCCATCTTTATCCCGAATTGACCGCCCGTAAACCCCGCTTCCTCTGTATACACACTTCGCTACTTTTTAAACAATCCCTTTTTCTCAAATAAAAACAAGACTACTTCTTTTTTATTTTCATATTGTTTACTATTGAAAGAAATCTTAAGGAGGTTACGAAAATGAAACGTTTATTTCTCTGTATGGAGCGTGAACTTGTTGTAGTGAAAGAACAAGATGGTAACTACGAAACGACTTGTCACTTGCAAAATATGCAACCTACCTGTATTGCCGTTGATCCATTCCAACAAAATCGCATATATTGCGGAACATTTGGACGAGGTTTATGGTTAAGCGACGATGGCGGAGATTCGTGGAGACCAATTGGGGATTCCTATCGTTACTTTGATTTCCCTAAAGATGATGGTATTTTACACTCCTCTATCACTTCTATAACGATAAGCCCTAATGAACAAGTTAGCGGATATGGAGTCGTTTATGTAGGGACTGAACCGAGCGCTTTATTCCGTTCAGAAAACGGTGGTGAAACGTGGACGGAACTTAAAAATATGAAATCATTATTATCTTCTTATACGTGGGCTTTCCCGCCTAGACCTTTTACTCATCACGTACGCTGGATTACAGTTGATCCAAACAATCCCAATACAATTCACGTTTCAATCGAAGCTGGTGCTGTAATTCAAAGTAACGATAAAGGGCATACATGGATTGATAAAAAATTCGGTGCTCCTATCGACGCCCATCAATTACTCATGCACCCCGAAGCCCCCAATCGCCTTTATGCATCATGTGGTGACGGATTTATGGGCGGACCTGATCGTGCCTATCTTGAAAGTTATAACAGTGGAAATAGCTGGATCTCATGTAGTGAAGGACTTGAGCATCATTATTTATACAGCATGGCTATCGATCCAGCTGATTGCGATACTGTTCTCGTTTCTGCTGCGCCAAGTGCCGATCTCGCTCATCACCGTATTCCTTATGAATCTTATATATATCAAAAAACGAAAGATACTCCTTTTGAGCAAGTACAGCAAGGACTGCCGTCTGCAATCGGTACAGTCATTTCGATGTTTGCGACAAATCCAGCAGAACCACATACGTTTTACACTTTAAATAACAATGGCGTCTTTCAATCCAATGATAGCGGCGAATCGTGGGAACAACTAAACATTCCGTGGAAAGATGAGTATAAAACGCAGCATCCGCATGCTTTACTCGTAACTAGTTTTTAACGAAAAAGAGACTGCCTAATGTTTTTAGGCAGTCTCTCTTTTATTTCTTTAAATCAATTACGATATCATCTAGAACAATATCTTTACTCTTCGCTTCTTTTTTCGGCACTTCAATTTTCTTCTCTTTTCCATTCACATACTCCACTCCACCATGATTTTCAGGTGTATGAACTCGTAAGTGTACGCGAGGTGTAACGATAAGCTTTGTTGCATTTTCGTTCAATTTTTGAAATGTAGCACTCCATCGAATATTGTAAGGATCGTTGCCACTTCCTCCATTTCCTTCACCCGAATAATCATTCCCTAGATCATCCTTAACCGTCAATTCAACATCTACACTATCCCATTCTTTCCTCGCACCCTTAGAAACTTCTTGATTGTAATAAAGAATAAACGAAACCGGCGACATTGCGACCTTTTCCATATTTGCCTTTATACCTTCTTTTTCCGAACTTCCACCAATTGTTCTCTCTTTACTATCCATTGATTTTACAGTTAACGCGAAATTCCAATTACCTTGTATTGATTTTTCCCTATCTGGCATCTCTATTCCCTCTATATTCCATCTAAAATTTACTTTGTCCTTTTTATTACTATCATGGTGCGTCGTTGTTACCATACCTACATACTTTTTTTCAGTAACTTTAGTCATTTTCCCACTTCCTGAACTACCATGGGCGTCCATTATATCCAATCCGCCTAATATAATAGGATCATCCCCTAAGTCTTGCTCACTTTCCAGTGAATACGTTATAGATAATGTTCTGCCATCAGAAATTACATCATTAATTATAACCTTAACCCCATTACTCTCTCTCGTCATATTCAATTCAGTCGAAAACTCTTTATAATTTTCATATAGCCCTGTTCTACCATTATCTAAAAATCGGAATATGTCCCCTACTATTGGTAGTCCTCCAGCGTATGTAGGAAATCCTATGCCTAGCATGGCAACCGATACGCCGACTAAAATAGATGCAGCAGCGACACCCTTTTTCCAACTTTTCATCTTTTTCTTCGTACGTATCGATTGTTTTACATTGCGCTTCACTTTTTCTTTTTCAATTTCAGAAGCCTCAATTTCCTCAAGTTCTTTTTCATCTATATCAATATCATTTAATAGTTCATAAATGTCTTTCATATTGCACTACCTCCAAAACTAATTTTCGTAGCATTTTGTTGTAGTTTCTTTTTTCCACGGTACACACGATTATCTATTGCCGCCCTGGTTAATCCTAATTTCTCTCCGATTTCCTCTGTCTTCATACCGAGGAGATATTTCATAATGAATACCTTTTGATCTAACGGTTCTAATTGATTAATAAGCTGCATTAATTCTTCTCTATCTTCCATAACGATTAGTTCGTCTTCAGCTGACCTTTCCGTACTGATATGAAACTCATCTGAACCAATTTCTACTTTTTTAGTTGCTTTCCGGTAATAATCAATCGCCTTAAATTTCGCAATTGCCGCTATCCATTTTTTAAAGTCACTCGGCTCTCCGTGAAATTTATTTGCGTTATTCCAAATGGAAAGAAATATATCGTTTACACATTCCTCTATGAGTCCATCATTTTGAACCGGAAGAAGAAATTTGTGCGTGATTCCTTTTATGAGTGGTAAGTATGTATCGACAACGAATTCTAGTGCATCTTCTTTTTGCCGTTGTAATCTTTTTATAAAATTTTTCTCATTTGATTTCATGTAGCGATTCCCCTTATTTTTTTGTAAAAGCTTTTACACCCTATATAACGTCTTACAAAATATTTTCTCTCATCTTTTTTTATTTTTTGTATGTTATGGAATACTTTCCCTAAGCCATTGTCTCACATAACTATGTATTACAAGAAAATTTTCTCAAGTCTGCCTTTTAATTAATGTAGTACACTATTTATATAGCTATTTTTTAACTTAGTGTACATTTTATTTCATTAATCTACTTTTTAACATTTTAAATTAGGAGATGAGATGTGTATGTGTGGAATTACAGGTTGGGTAAATTGGAATAAGGATCTTTCCAATGAACATGGTATTTTAGAAAAGATGGCAAATAGTATTCAGCATCGTGGTCCTGATGCTGAAGGATTTTGGTTTTCACCACGTGCGGCCTTTGCACACCGGCGATTAATTGTAATTGATCCAGAAGGCGGGACACAACCAAAAACATTCCGTACTGGTGATTATACGTATGCTCTTACTTATAATGGAGAAATTTATAATTTCCGTGAGCTGAGAGAGCAACTTCAAAAATGTGGACATACATTTGAAACTCATTCAGATACAGAAGTGTTACTACATGCTTATTTAGAATGGAAAGAAGACTGCATACAACATTTAAATGGAATTTTCGCTTTCGCCTTATGGGATGATCAGAAACAACAATTGTTTTTAGCACGCGATCATTTAGGTGTAAAACCACTTTTTTATACAGAAAGAAATGAAAGTATTATTTTCGGATCTGAAATTAAAGCATTATTAGCGCATCCATCTGTCCCTGCTGAAATTGATACGGATGGAATAAATGAAATATTTGGATTAGGGTTATTTCGAACTCCAGGATGTGGTGTGTTTAAGCATATTCAAGAAGTACGTGCTGGACATTCTATAACATTTACACGTGATAAAAAAGTAGTTACGAAGTATTGGAACTTAGAAAGTAAGATCCATATAGACTCTATAGAAGATACATCTTCTCATATTTTATCTATTTTACAAGATACAGTAAAAAGACAATTAATTGCCGATGTTCCGCTCGTTTGTATGTTATCAGGCGGATTAGATTCTAGTGGTATTACTGCACTTGCGGGGAAAGAATTTGCAGAGGAACACAAAACACTTCACACATATTCAATCGACTTTTTAAATAGCGCGAAAGATTTCGAACTGACATTTGCTCGAACTGGTCTAGATGCTCCTTGGGTAAAACGTGTTTCTGAACATGTAGGGACGTCGCATCATGACATTATTGTGAATGCTGAAGAATTAGCAAATCACTTATTCGTTCCCCTTCATGCGAAAGACTTACCAAGTGCAGGCGAAATGGAAACTTCACTATATTTACTATTTTGCGAAATGAAAAAAGATGCAACTGTAGCTTTATCCGGGGAATCTGCCGATGAAGTATTCGGTGGGTATCCTTGGTTTCATCAAGAAGAACTATTATATGTAGATAAGTTTCCGTGGTTAACAAACTGGAAAAACACATCTTCTCTATTATTAAACGACGTATCAAAGCAATGTAATCCTGAGCATTATATTCATACACGATTCCATGAAGCAGTTCTTGAAGTACCTACTCTTGAAGGGGAAAGTAAAAAATCCGCGAAACAACGCCAAATGTTTTATTTATTTTTAACGAGATTTCTCCCGTTCTTACTTGATCGTAAAGACCGTATGAGCATGTCTGTAGGATTTGAAGTTCGTGTGCCGTTTTGCGATTATAGATTAGTTGAATATTTATGGAACGTTCCTTTCAACATAAAAAGTATTGATAATATTGAAAAAGGCATTTTACGTAGAGCACTAAAACCAGCTTTACCTGACGATATACGAAATAGAAGAAAAAGCGCTTATCCAACTTCACAAGACCCACACTACTTACAAACGATTCGTAATTTAACACTTGATATGTGTAGTAATAAAAACAATCCTATTTTCTCACTCATTAACCATTCCATTCTACTTTCAATTGCTGATCAAAGTAATAAAGAGATTAACACTTTTGAAGCGAGGAGTGCTATGGAGTATATGCTACAAGTAAATGAATGGTTGAAAACGTATCATATTCATATTGCTTAACAAAAAGGAGTTCAAGGACAACAAACCTTGAACTCCTTTTTGTTATTAATTAGCGCATTGTTTATTTTCAGTATCGATAGACCATCCGATAATCGTGGCACAATCTCTACCTTTCCACTGCAGTACATTTGTTAATACCGGCTCAATTTGTAAGCTATTTCCGTCGTGTAATATTTCTACTAAAGATTGATCATCATCAAACCTTCGTTTATCACACTCTAAAATACCGTCCGTTGCCATTACAATGTGATTCGTACCTTTTTCTAATCCCCTCACACCTGAAGTAAAACAAGGTGTATTTGCTGCGAAAATATTTTTCCTGCCAATATATTCGTAATTCTTCCGTTTATTTAATCGTCCTTTTCCATTCTTCGTTTGCTCAGAATGGAATAAGTATGCGAAACAATCACCAACTGATAGCCAATATAAGAACTCGCCTTTTCGCAAACAAATTAAACATGCAAGTTCTTCATCATTTTGATCACATTTTTCAATAAATAACTCATCTGTGAATAACGCTAATAAGTACATATGTGTATGATGAAAAGCTAAATGTATTGGGTATGAAAATAATTCTTTTAGTTTCTCTTTTCTTTCTGAAATTGCTTCTATTATATAATGGATATTTTTCGTTTTATGATGTGTATCAAAAATCATAACAAATTCAAATTGTAATTCAGGATCCCACCAAGCAAGCACCGCATCTCCTCTTTCATATGCATCACTTTCTTGGTTTCCACCGTATACGCCGACTGAAAGAGGACCACATTTTTCAACATGTATTTCATCTACATACATCTGTTCATGACTAATCCATTTAAATGTATTCACAGCTATCATCCTCTCTCTTGCTAAATGTATACCTTTACACATAGATTACCTTATATTTCAATAAAAATAAACTTTTTCAATATTTTTTATCCAAATAAAAGGATTTTATTTCTGTATTAACGAATATATCTTATTATACGATATAAAAATAGGGGGATTTATTATTATGAAAGACATCAATCAACATTGGGAGAGCATTTATTATCACTTACGATGTGAATATGAGGACAACCTTTCCCACCAAGCAATTCGTATTTTACAAATCGTTTCCCGTGAGAAAAATATAACAATTGGAAAAGTTGCTTCTGAGCTTAGTCTCTCTCATAACACAGCATCTGAACACGTAAAGCGCCTTATTCAAAAGGATTTCCTCCTTAAAGAGAGAAATAAACAAGATGAAAGGGTCGTAAATCTTACATTAACAACCGAAGGAATGGAAGTATTAGAAAAGCATACTTTACTAGATAAAGAAAAGATAAAAATATTAGAATCACAGTTATCAAAAGAAGAACAACAATTAATTGAAAAAGCCTTTTCTTTATTAGCGAAGGAGGCAAAATATGCATTTCCTCGTTAAAGTTATCGTTTCGGCACTTATTATCGGTATCATTACTGAAGTCGCTAAACATTATAGTACGATAGGCGGCTTTATCGCTGCCCTTCCTCTTGTCAGTTTACTTAGTCTATTTTGGATTTCTTTCGAAGGTGGCAACAAACAAGAATTGAGTCAATTTGCTTTAGGTGTATTATATGGATTTCCTGCATCAGCACTACTACTATTTATCGTCTATATTAGTTTAAAAAATTCATTTGCACTTAGTACATCTGTCCTACTCGGTATAGGTGCTTGGTGTATCGTTTTTGCTTGCCAAAAATTATTTCAAACTTAGGAGGAATTATTATTCATAAATTTGTAGAGATATTGGGACAAAATATAGAAGTATATATAAAAGGAAGTAGTAAACAAACTATAGTCATTCAAACTGGAATGACTTGCTCCTTTTATGATTGGCTTCCCATTATGAAAAAGCTTTCCGAGCACTTTACAGTCGTTTCATACCATCGCCCAGGTTACGGAAAAAGTGAGTTGGGAATGTATCCGCGTACTACGATACAAGTAGCAAAAGAACTACATATGTTACTAGACAAACTATATATTCATGAGCCAATCATTCTAATCGGTCATTCCTATGGAGGATTATGTGCACAACATTTTGCGATGTTACATGAAGATAGGCTACAAGCACTTCTTTTAGTTGATTCTACTTCCATGAACTTACACCGATTAGACGAACTTCATTTACCGATTTCTGATCAAACTGATTCTGATAATATGTGGCTTCAAAAATATAATACGTACTCCAAAATGGATGTCGACACACTTTATAATGAACAAAAACCTATGCTCGTCAACAAACCAAAACATTATATAGAATTCTCTACATCACCCTCATTATATAAAGCGACGGTTTCTGAACTATCCGAGTGGAAAAACTGTGCTCGTTCAATAAAAGAGCTGGATATAATATTAGAAATACCATTAATCGTTATCGGTAGAGATCCTCATTATTCTATTACTCAAATGATTGAGGGCGGCATGCCAAAAGAGGAAGCAACACAACTTGAATCGACGTGGCAAAAACTAATTCGTGAACAATTTCACCTCTCTATAAACAGTCAATATATTCTAGCTGAACATGCTAGTCACGGAATAGAAAATGATCGACCAGATATTATCATTGAAGCTATTCACTCATTACACACAAAAAAAGGAAGCAACTAAAGCTGCTTCCTTACTTATCTATTCATAATCTTCTTCATCATCAATTTCTTCATAATACGAATACCCATTGCTTACATATATAGGACCATTCGCAACATCAATACGTAGTACCCATGCCCATGGCACAGCTAAACGTTTATGTAATGCTCGCCAAAAGTTCATCGATTTTCTTTCATACTCCTGGAACTCCTGAAGTAACTCTTTATAGGAGGAACCGTCTAACTGAATATTTGCTTCTAACAAACGAGAATGGGCACAGTACTGTAACTCTAGCTCAGCAGCAATTTCCATTTCTTCTTCCGTTGCCATACCAATAATTGTTCCATCTGCTGGTGCAATTTCATATACGTTGTGAACTTCAATAAGCCCTTCTTTCTCTTTCTCAAACATGTAAACAGCCTCCTTTAACATATATTTTTTATGTTACAAAGTCATACTTCTACAATAACTTCTCTCTTTCCTCTTTTTTGGATAAACTTTTACAAAATATTTATCCGATGACCTGCTTCCTCTATTCTTTCAGCAGAAATGAAACGATTATTATCAAAAGTTAATTTGTACACGTCAGGCATTTGAATTGTTTTCCAAAACTGAAAATCATATTTCGAATCAAAATAATTCATAAGTAACACCATAATATTCCCATGAGTACCTATTACAATATTCTTCCCTTTATATTTTTCCAATATATTTTGCATGCATAATATAGCACGCTTTTGTGCTACATTATTTGATTCTCCGCCTTCGTATGCAAAAGTCCAATCTTCCCACACATTCTCAATAGCATCATTAAAATCTTCTAGTGGCTCTGAACTTAATAACCTTTCCCGTAAATCTTCTTCTATTTGTATCGATACATTATATGTATTCGCAATTCCTTGTACAGTTTGAATTGCTCTTTTGTACGGGCTAGAGATCACAACATCAATATGCCCATCTTTTAATAAGCGTGTTACATTTTCTGCATCACAGTGTCCCTTTTCAGATAAAGGCCGTTCACGTTCTTCTTTTGTATATGTTGAGTGGGCATGGCGAACGAAATATATTGTCGTCATTCTTCAACTTCCTTTCTTATTTTCAATCTATATTCAATGGCATAATTAGAAAATCCTGTATCATTTATAGAAAAGAGTGCTTTTTAAAAAGCACTCTTTTGTTTACATAATAAAATTATTTCATTATAATTTATTTCTAAATTCCTTACTTGTTATAAAATCTTGAATAAAATAATCTATGTTACTTCTAAGTTTTTGATATGCAACTTGATTATCTATATCGTTAAACATAATTACAACTTCCACCTTATTGCCGTTTTTATCCGTAGTATACAAACTTTTTGTCAATACGAATGCGGTAGAACCACCCTTTTGTCCAGCGTATTCAAACTTACTATTTTTAACTGTTCCGTTAAAAATATTCTCAATTTCATCTTGCATTGATTTTGGAAAATAATTTCTACTATTTATTTTCCCCATTATACTCATATAATCTTTAGCGTTTGCACCCACTAATCGATCTGACCAAATTCGCTGAAATTCCATATCTACCTTTAATGGGATATCCCGTTTTTTCCATTCTTCTTCATCTTTCATCCATTCATGTATTTGTAACACATGTTTATTATACTCATCCTTTGACATGTTACGTATCGTTTCTAAAGATTGATTTTCTGGCTCATGAAGCTCTTTTTCTACATACCCTCTCATATATAGTGAAGCAGTATACGAAGAGAACTTGTCATGACTAGTAAGCTCTAACTCTTTTATACTTTCATTTACTCTTTCTATTCCAAGCTTTTCTAACAAATATGTTGTATTTGCATTCGAACTATAATGAATCATCCCTTTAGCGACTTCTTCCAAAGCAATTTGTCCATTTTTCACTAACTCTCTCGCTTTAGCATCTTCTAACCAGTTAGGATGCGCTCCACCATCAGTGTTTTTAACGTAATATTTTTCTAGCTCCTGCAATGAAATTTGTTCATCTCGACTTATTTTCCCTTCTGATACTTGCTTAGCAAATTCAACTGCTATTACGATTTTCGCCGTACTCGCCAATGGTAATTTTTTATTTGCATTTATAGAAGTTAATACTTCTCCATTTCTTTTAATAAATAATGAACATGTTTCATCGTCTTTATGTTCTTTTATGTACTTTAATACGTAATCAGGATCTTCTTTTGACAAATAGTACTTCATAATGACAAAGAAAGCTATAACAGCTACTAGAATCACTCCTGCAACAATTCCTATAATCTTAAATATGTTCACAATATACCCCCTCTAATAAAGTGAAACTATAATCAGTGGGGTTGTTCATCCCCCACTGATTATTAGTTGAACCAATCGGCGTTTACGGGCAGCCCGACTCTCACCTAACATCTTCGCTCCAGCCGAATTTTAAGGTGGGAGTTTTACTGCCCGTTAATGCCAGATACATTCCCTTCTATATAATTATTATAACGAATTTAATTACAAAATTATACAAAACAGAATAACTCTTCCTAAAAAAGAAAGAGTTACTCTATTTCACATGAAGTTATTTGTCCATTTAGCGTAACGACTATATTTGAGTCGTCACTTTCTTTAACATCTTTTAGCCGTTTGGAGTTAGGTGGACCAATTACAACTGACTCCTTAATTGGCGAAAGGTCCTTCTCTAATTTCTCTGCACTTACACCGTATGCAGCTTGAAATACTTCTGGTGGTGTTAATCTAAGTATGTCTGATCCTTCTGCTGTTTCAAACTGATCGTTATTGAAGAACAAATGTAATTGTACTTCTTCTGTTATGGCTGTGATCCAATGCCACCATCCCATTGGAATAAAGACAGTTTGCCCCGCTTTTACATGATAATTTTGCAATTGATTCGTTTCAGGATTTAAAATGGATGTAACTGCTTCTCCTGATACAACAACATCTAATTCCCATGCATTCGGATGCCAATGCGGTTCTCGCATATGTCCCTTCGTCATAAATAAATCAACAAATGCTCCTCCAATCATTGCTGGTAACTGCGTTGAAGTAACTTCATATGCAACGTTTTTCTCATCCCTTTTAAAAAAGACATTTTTTCTTGAATCAAAGAAAAGGTTTGGAGTTCCTGAGCTTTTCTTTAAATTTTTATTATCTGGAACATAACCTGACGTACTCATATCATCCCTCTTTTCCGCTCCTAACATTTTGTACTTAACGATGTATCGTATGGAAAAAATAGATGATATGTGCCTATTCAGCACATAATAAAAAAACATGCTTTCATTAGGAAAACATGTTTTGTGATATCCTTCACATTGTTTAGTTAAATAATAACTCTTTTACTTACCATGATGTAACATTAAATCACTAAGTTCTTCTTCAATGTGATTTAATTTCGCAACGCCTTCTTTCCATTTATGAATATAACGTGAAACTCCAACGAAAAATAAAACAATAATTGTAGAAAGAATAATACCATACACGATTGCTACAGTACTCATAGTTACACTTCCTTATAATTAGTAATGTGGTTATTAGTTATATTTTTATTATAAACCTTTTTCTTTTAAAATACTTCGATTTCAACTTTTTGTAACAAAATTGATTTTTCTAATATTTCGTTCGTAAAAATGGCATATTTTTCACAAATTATACAAAACTTCACCATATGTACTATTACCATATGAGTTATATTATTAAATAGAATAAAGGGGATGATATACTATGACGACTTGGTTTATTGTACTGTTAGTTGTATTTGGGGCATTTAAAATTATCGTTTCTAGCCTTCCTAACTCTGTTATTGAATCCATTATTAGCAAGTACGAAACACATCCACAACTTGAAGAAGAGAATGTGACTGTTACTATTAATGGGAAGAGCGTAGAAGACGAAAAAAAGTCTCAAATCATTCATGATTTTAATGAAGGTTTATTTTTAGATCGCTATTATGCACCGCCTCACAATGAAGGCACTCCTTTAATAATCAATGCAAAACGTGGCAAAAAGGATTTTACATTTTATATTTATAGTCACGAGGAGCATGTTGATGTTGTAAAACAACATAAAAAGAAGGTAGTTGCTTATAGTTTACGCTCTAAAAATCTTCAAAATAGTGATATGTTCGTGTCAGCTGACTTAGCTTAATGCTCATATATGAGAAGAAGGAATCCATGGCATATGGATTCCTTCTTTCCTATTTACTGAAAAATAAGCTCTGTCTTCAAACTATCTTTCGGTAACAACCATCCTTTTTTCTCTATACTCGCCATTAATAATTCTCTTTGTTTTGTCGCAATACTTTCCTCGTTTGTTTTAAACGACACTTCTATTACGAAGTCATCTTCTATCTTCCCAGTATTACTTAATGGCCAAATTTCAATATTCGTTTTTATATTTTCAAATTCACCTGTATATCGTTTCATTAATACAGGACCGTAAATGTGAGAATCCCTTAACATTTCTTCTCCCCAATTCGTATACAACCATTTGTTCATTTTCCCTGGTAACTTTTCTATTAACATATTTTGAGAAGCTTGTTCATTTGGTAAATCAAGTACCCCATATCCTTTCGCACTGTAACTTTTCTTATTTGAAATACTTAACGTTTTCTTCCCAAATCCCCAATCTATTTCCGCCTCATAACTATCAGTTTTACTATCAAATCCTTCTTTTTTAGCTACTTCTAGTGCATCTTGAATTACACCATTTTGAATAGGATATCTTTTTTTATATGTTAGCTCAAAATCTTTACTAAATTCTTTCTTTCGAATTCTCGCAAACCAACCTTCGTTACTTAAACTTTTATTCGCCGTATCTAAAAATTGCACTTGTATTCTTTCATCATTTGTACCAGCTTGGAAATGTTCTAGTACCTCTTGCTTCATCTCTTTGTTATAACCTAATACTTGTTCTGGCTTTAATAATAACTTCACTTCAAAACTAGGTTTCATTGGACTAGCAGTAAGCCCTTCCTTAACGTTATAAAGGAAACAACAAAAGAAAATGCTTACGAATACAAATACTTTTTTCATATACCTATCCCCTTTACATTTCAAATGACTTCTATACGTTCCATTGCAAGTGAATATATATTTTCATATCCTGCTGTACTTAGCTTTTGTTGTAATCGATCCGTATCCTCTTTATGAGCGTGCACTAACAAAGTATGTTCCGGTAATAATATATTTAACATGGCCTTAACATCACCCATACTTTGATGAACTTTATACGGAACTCGATTCACCCTACATGTATTCCTTACATGCTCTTTCATAACTTTTTCTGCAAAACTCTCTTTCGCAATATGTCCTGTAAAAATAATGGAATTCCGTTCTTCATGCCGAAGTTGTTCATAGTATAACTGTGCGCGTTTCGTTTGCATATTCGCATCACTCATTACAACTATTCCGTAACTATTTTGTATACTAATGTCATGATCCATAACGATTATGTTTCTTTTTAAACTCTCCATAACCCATTGAAGTTCTTCATTATTTCTTATCCAATCTTTATATAAGAACATCTCTTCAAATCCAGCCAAAATTTCTTTATCTACTATAAGCGGAAATTCTTTATATCGTTCATATAAATACAATACTATATCTTGCGCCCTACCAAGTTGCGGCAGCGGTAGTAATGCTATTCCTTTATTTTTCATAACTCGTTCAATTTCTGCACATAGATCATCTAATCTTTCATTTTGCGAAACATCATCAGTATGGTAAGCGGCATCTACAATTGCAATTTTTATATTGCTTCGCAACTTCTCAGGTAAATTAGCTCGTAGTATATTAGATTCTGCGGAATAATCACCAGAATAAAATACGTATGTATTACACATATCCACTAAAAACCAAACCGCTCCTAATACATGCCCACTATACCCCCATTGAAACCGCAATGTAGGAGTAATCTGTATCCATTCATTTGGATTACTAATCTCATCAATACATACATAATTTAAATCTTTTATATTTTGATCGTTATACGGTACATTCCACCTTTGCGAAAGATTGTAGTTTCTCCATTTTTCAAAATAAGCTGGAAGTTGTTCCTTTGTATAACGAGTTGTCCAAATTTTTTTCTTATATCCATACTTCGCTAATAAAGGTAAACCCATCGTATGATCTTCATGAATATGCGATAAAAATACCGCATCTAAAAATGGAACGACTTCTCTTTCTATTTTTGGATAACTATCTTCATACGATCGATTAATACCACAATCAAATACGATTTTTGTCTCTTTATTTTTTACAAAATAGCAGGAACGACCGTACTCTCCTGCTCCTCCCCATACTTCTACCCTCATCATGCGACCCCTTTTCTTTTTTGCTCCATATGTTGCAGAAGTAATAAGCATAGTGTTGTAAGTCCAACAGAAACAACTGCCATCGCCATTCCTATAGATACTTCCCCCTGTTCAAATTGAGCAAAAATAAACGTTGCTGACGTTTCTACTGATGGAGGTAATACGAGAAGCGATGCTACTAACTCTCGTATTGAAATCGTAAATGTCATCGCCCATCCAGCGAGAATGCCAGGAATAATAAGAGGCAATATTATTTTCCTAAAAATATAAATATAATTCCCGGAAAAAATACTTCCTGCCTGCACAAGAGAGTCATCAATTTGTCCGAGCGATGATTTTACATACTGCACTGTATAAGGTAAAAAAAGAACAACATACGTTACGATAACCATAACAGGTGTATTGTAAATGGACATAGGCATATATGGTGAATTCCAAAATAAAATAAGACCTACAACCATCACTATTCCTGGTACCATATTCGGTAACATACCGCACATATCAAGCCATTTTTCAGAAGACTTCTTCCCCTTTCGAATCATAAGTGCTAAAAAGACTCCAATCATTACAGCAACAACCGCTGTTACGAGCGAAAAAAGAAAACTGTTCCATAAAGCTTCTAATCCTGGAGAACCCATTGTAAACAATGCTTCATAATGACTTATTGTAAAGTTATTTACATGTAAGCCACCGCCTCTTAATTTCGACAATGAAGCAATCAGTATAGAAAAGTATGGGATACCAATTGATACGATTAGCAAACTAATCACATAAACCCATGCTACAACGCGCGCAAATATAGACAAAGTATACCTTTTAGATTTCACACCTTTTCCACTAACCATTGCATATGAATACTTTCGATTCAATACATTTTGCATATACCAAATGAGCATACATGCACTAAGTAATAAAGAAGATAATGCTGTTGCACTACTAAAATCAATCGGCCAACTCGAAATAAATTTATGGATTTCTGATGTTAACACGTGGAATCCTATTCTACGCCCAAATGTAGCTGGTGTTCCAAATTCAGCAATCGTCTTTACGAAAATGAGTAAAGCACCCATGACATAGCTTGATACTAATAACGGCAATATTATTTTTCGTAAACGATAGAAAAAGCTCCCACCATGAACTGCTGCCGCTTCTTCTTTACTACTCCCAATCTGAAGTAACGTGTTTTTCAACATGAAATAAAGGAATGGGAATAAATGCAGACTCATAATTAAGACCATACCTCCTAAACTAAAAAACGATGATGAAATCGTCTTTAGCATCGGAAAAAATTGTTCAAAATAGCCGTTAGGTTGCATGAACAAAATCCATCCCATCGATCCGATATAAGGCGGGGTCATAAATGGAATCATAAAAACAATATCTAACTTACTATACTTCCCTACATCGGTTTTACTCATAATGAACGCCAATGGAAATGCAAATATTGTAGCTCCTATTACAACGAGTACACCTAGTAGCATCGAATTCAGAAAAATCCCAGCTAATCCGCCACTCTGCATGACTTCAAAAGGCTTTAAAAAATTCCAACTGCTATTTTCATATACACTAGAAAATAAAATGAGAAAAAGCGGAATGACGATTAACATCGCCACAAATAACAAGGCTACTATCATTCCAACTTGTCTTACTGACACGAATCGATTTACCATGTAATCACCATCTTATTGAAATACTTTCTTAAATTGTTTTCCTATTGCATCTTGTTCTTTCTCAACTGTTTTCCAATCAATATGTAATACTGGAATCTCTTCTACATTCGGTCTATTTTCAGCTTTTATATCTTTTCTACCTGGCAATAAATACGCTTTAGAAACTTGTTTTTGTACATCATCTGATAATAAATAATCAATAAACTCTTTTGCACCTTCTACATTTTTACTACCCTTCATAATGCCTGCCGCACGTGGACTAATAACTGTTCCGCTTTTTGGATATACGATATCAACCGGTTCACCCTTAGCTTTTGCACTGTACGTCATATAATCAACACCCGCAATTACCATATCTTTCGCACCTGTTACAACTGGGTCTAACGCTTCTTGGTTTGCCCCCGCTACTGTACCTTCATTTTTCTTAAGTTGTTCAAATAATTTCCATCCATCTTGTCCATTCTTTTTCACATATCCTGTTACAAAGTCTAAAGCTGAGCCTGAAAGTGCTGGATCTGGAAGATTCACTTTTCCTTTCCATTCTCCTTTCGTTATATCGCTCCAATCTTCAGGTGCTGTTTTCACATTTTTTGTGTTGTACACAATTCCTAATGCTGAAGCACTATATCCAAAATAATGTCCTTTATCATCTGACCATTCAGAACGCAGCTTATCAGCTTGTTTCGCTTCTTTATAAGGTAACGTTTGACCATCTTTCTTTAGTCCTTCCATCGCTGGTAAAGAAGCGAGTACGACAACGTCAACGACTGGATTTTTCTTTTCAGCTTCCATTCTCGCTAAAATCTTACCTGTTGTTCCTTGAAACATTTCCACTTTTATACCGGTTTTCTTTTCAAAGTCCTTTTGAATTTTTTCTGCTAATCCTTTCGGTCCTGCACTATATACAACAATTTTCTTTTCATTAGAATTTTTATTTTTTGCATCTGCACTACCTGTCTTTGAACTACAACCTGTTACTACAGCTGAAAATAGTAAAGTACATACAAATAAAGACTTAAGCGAACTGAATTTCTTCATACGACTCTCCCCCTATATGATGAATACATTTTTTGGGTACATATAACGATACCGGTTTGCCGACGCTTAGCTTACTATTGTGATAAGCTGTCCATACACCGAGTGTCCCCATGTTTACTTTCACTTCATAACGTTCTCCGACATATGTAACGTGCTGAATTTCACCTGTATACGTATCGCACACTTCATTTTTTGCCCAGTTCACGTGCTCTGGACGAACCATTTGTTTATTCTCTACAAGCCAATTTGCCTTACCAACAAACTTTGCAACAAATTCATGAGACGGCTTCACATAAATATCTTCTGGCGTTCCTTTTTGTAATACTTCTCCTTGTTTCATGACAATAATTTGATCTGACATTGACATAGCTTCCGTTTGATCATGCGTTACATACAATGCCGTTAAGCCAATAGAATGAACGATATCCATAAGCTCTAAGCGCATTTCTTCACGCAAAATTGCATCGAGTGCACTAAGCGGTTCATCAAACAAAATAAAATGAGGTTTTGTTACAATTGCTCTAGCAAATGCAACACGTTGCTGCTGTCCACCAGAAAGTTCGTGTGGATATCTTTTCTCCATACCTTGCAGGCGAACTCGCTTTATCGCATCTTCTACCTTTTCTCGTAAATGATTCGTTTGCTTTGTAGCCCTTAATCCAAATGCAACATTTTCAAACACAGTCATATGCGGCCATAAAGCAAAATCTTGAAATACCATACCGATATTCCGTTCATGAGGAGATGTTTTTATTTTTTTCGCACCAGAATACATACACTTATCTCCAAAATATATTTCACCTTTATCCGGCTCTTCAAGCCCTGCAATCATTCTAAGTAAAGTCGTTTTTCCGCATCCAGAAGGTCCTAAAAGTGTGGTAAATTCCCCTTGTTTCATGACAATTTGCAGTGGTTTTAACGCCTGTGTTTGTCCAAATGTCTTTTCTAATCCGTAAATTTTAATATCCATCGTTTCACCTCTCTCCCCTCATTCTTAACCTGCTTTCATTCTATATGGAAGATTTATACTGAATGTTAATGTACTGTAAAGATTAAATTAAAAAACTTCTAATAAACTATTTATTTCTATAGATTTTTTCTATAGTTAAAATAAAAAAGGCGGGCAATTCATAATGAATCTCTTAAAATTAGAAATTGTAGTGCTTATTAAGAAATACAAAAAGCTTACGATTGTTGCAGAAAAACTTGGCGTGAAACAACCTACTATTACATTTCATATAAAAAGCTTAGAAGAGGAACTCGGTGTGTCTTTATTTGAATTACGTTCCGGAAGGTATTTCTTAACAGAGGCTGGCGAGGCATTGCATCATTATGCTTGTAAAATAGATGCACTTATGAAAGAAGCTAGGCGGGTCACACAAGAGTTTAAAGATTTTCATAAAGGTGCTATAACAATCGGTGCTAGTTATGTACCAGCGACTTATCTTTTACCAGAAGTTGTTCACCAATTTCAATGCGAATTTCCTAATATAAAAATAACGCTCATGGTAAAACCAGCTCCTGAAATTCGAATCATGCTACAAAATCATGAAATTGATCTCGGAGTAATTTCTGCTGCACCATTTGATGAACCACTTTTAAAACAAACGAATGTAATGCCTGATACACTTGTTCTCGCTTTTTCCAAAGAACATCATTTTGCTAAAAAGACAAATGTATCATTACAAGATATCGAAAAAGAACGTATATTATTGCATCGTAATCCATCTACAACGAGAGATTTACTTACACAATGGACACTAGCACATAACATCACATTCAAATCTGAAATTGAACTAGATTCATTAGAAACGATGAAACAAATTTTAAAATACGGGAATGGCGTCGCTTTTATTTCTAAACTTGCTATTGAACAAGAAATACAGCGAAATGAGCTATGCTATATACCAATTCCAAGATTTGAATTTCAGCGTAACATTTATACGATTCATCATGAGGACAGATGGAATTCTAAAATCATTTCTTTTTTACTACATAGCATCATTTCTTTCGCAGCCAAAAATTAAAAGGCTGTCGTTATACACGACAGCCTTTTAAACTAAAACTCTATTTATTTTTCTTCGCCTCAATTTTTGCTTGCGCCTCTTCAGCCTTATCTAAGGCTTCTGAAACTTTTTTCTCTTTTTCTTTCACTTCATCTATACTATCGACAGCTTTAATAAGTTTATCGATTCCTTCTTCTTCTACTTTTCTCCGCTTTGCCACTCTTTCATTTACTTTCTCTTCCACATCTTTTGCTTTTTGAAGCATATTCTCTGCATTTGATTTTACAGCTTTTTCAAGTTCATCATCTTTTTTCTTTTGTAACACTTCATTTGCAATATCTTTCGCTTCTAAATACTTACCGTCTTTTAATGCTGTTGCTCCGTAATCCATTATCTCGGCAATTTCTTTATATGATTTCGCTTCATTTCCTGATTTCTCTTTTTCTGCTTTTTCGAACCACATTGTTGCATCACTATATTTTTCATCTTTCAATGATTGCATACCTGTTTCAATATACGTGTCATAATTACTACATCCAGCCATTACAACTAACAGAAAAAGCATAACAAAACTTATTTTTTTCATGATGTTTTCTCCTTTTCTTTGCCTGCTCACTTTACTGTAACATACATGAAAAAGAGTTTCAAAAACTAAAATACTAATTTGGTCATTTTTTATCATTAAGTCAAATTTTCTTTTAGGCTGACACATCCACTTGCTTTTTCGCTACATGCTTCTTCACTCCAACTAAAACAACTAACAATAATCCTCCGCCTATTGTCATCATAACAATGCTAGTCGGTAACATATCTAATAATAATCCATATACAATCATACCAAGCGGTGCGATGGCAGTAGCAATTGTTTCAAGCAAACCGAAAACGCGGCCTAAATAACTTGGATCTGTCGTCTTTTGCAAATGTACTTGCATCGGGATATTTACAGCCATCATTGATATACCCGTTAAAATCATAAAAGCAATATAGTACATAAAACTTACTACTTTCGGAATGGTAACTAACAATGGGACGACTGTACATAAACTTAAACCCGCAAATAAAAACAGCCCAATATAAACAGAGCGAAACGGATTATTCACTTCTTTACGTACTGATAATGCAATCGCACCAATTAGCATCCCGACTGCTAACATGCCCTCTACAACACCGAGTTGCTTCGAGGATAAATGCAGGTTTTGAATAATAATAAATGGTAGTGAAACGAACAGTGCACTTGCAAAAAAGTTTACCCATAGCCCTATTTTCATTAAACCATATATTTCATGCTGTCTTTTTATATATGAAAAACCTTCTTTTATACTCATCAAGAAATGCTCTTTACTTTCAACCATTTCTTTTTTATATAAATCAAATAAGATAAATAATTGTACAATTACCGCTAAAAAGAATGTAATACTATTTAACAGAAAGAACGACTTAATTGAAAAGAAACCAAATACAACTCCGCCAATAATTGGTGCTAAAATATTCGATAATGATGCTGCAGTCTGGTTCAAAGCACTCGCTTTTTGAATACGCTCCTCATCTACTAAATTAGGAATAGACGAAGTTAATGCTACAGAATAAAAACTTGCACAAATTGATAATAATGCCGCTGATACATAAATAAACAGTAGTGATGGCCCAAAAGTAGTTGCAAGAATAAACATAATAAGCATCGTTACACTACTTAATAAATCTGTGCCAATGACAAGCCATTTTCGATTGACGCGGTCAGCTACAGCACCTGCAATTGGGCCACAGATCATTCTTGGTATTGATCCGCAAATAAGAGTAGTTGCAAACCCCATTCCTGAACCAGTTGTCTTTAATACGTATAACCCCATTGCAAACGTATAAATACCCGCCCCTAACAAGGACGTCATTTTTCCAATCATCATTAAAATAATATTTCTCGTTGCAACCTTCATTTTCCAATCATGTTGACCTATACTTACATCCCCCATTATGACACTCTCCCCTTAAAAGTTAAATTGTGTTAAACTTATTATATAATCAACTTTCCAATTTTTACAATAAAAAGTTTAATTGTGTTTAACTTTTAAATTATAAAGGAGCATATAATGGCTACTCTCGGTGCAAAAATTAAAACGTTACGAAAAGAAAAAAAGCTTACTCAAACTGATTTAGCAGGTTCAGAACTGACAAAAAGTATGCTAAGCCAAATTGAAAACGGAAAAGCTACACCTTCCATGAAAACATTACAATATATTGCTGAAAAACTTGGATGCGAAACGAGTTTTTTACTAGAAGATGATGATGTGGAAACGATAGAACTCATTCAACAAATGGAACAACTAATAAAAGCAAATAAGTACGATGAAGTATATGAGGTTTTACTACCTATCGTTCAAAAAGAGCTACCTCCCACTTTGAATACCGCTCGTTTATATAAACAATTTGTAACAGCTGCGGCTAAAATGAAAGATTACAATATTGAACATTACGTGGAAAAGGCTACTTCTATTTTTGAAAAATATACGTTATACCGGGAAAGTACAGAAACAAAATTAAAATTATCCTTTACGATATTCACACGTAAAAAGTATGCTGAATGTTTACAACTCATTGCTAGCATCCGAAATGACTATGAAGAGAAACATTTAGAAATGGATCTCATTATACATATAGAGTTATATTTATATGAGGCAATTATTTTTCTTGCATATGGTAATTACGAACAATGTGAAAGTGTCATTTTAGATGCACTTGCATTTTCAAAAAAACATCAAGTGTATTATAAAACAGATGAATTTTACCGTATTTTATCTTACCAAAAAGTCCTCACGGCTGATAAAGAACAATATTTACATTACATAAAAAAATCAGAGCAATTTGCCATTTTTACAGAAGATACTTTATCTGCAGCGGTTATTAATCTTTTAAAAGCTTACTACTACAACACAATTACTCATGAATATACTATTGCATTAGAACATGTAGAACAATTTCGAGAAAAACTAAAAGATGAGCGAATTTTTCAAGATGATGGATCGTATTATCTTGAAAAAGGAAAAGCTTTGTATGGTTTAAAACAATACGAAGAAGCTTTAAAAACATTACAACGTGCTATCATACCAGATTATATAAACCATCCACTTGATCACGCACGGCTTACAACAGCTGGGGCATATCGTGCTCTTTGTTATGTCAAACTTAATGATAAAAAAAGAGCTCTTGAAGAAGTAACAGAAGCATACGAAATCGTACAGTCCTATCCTGATTCCATCTTCACTTCATTTATTAAAGAAACATTACAAATAATACAAAAACTTTAAGAATGTCTCTAAATGGTATATTATTCCTCTTTTTTAGCAAAGATAATAATGATGGGAGGAATATAAATGAATATTCAACGTGCAAAAGAGCTTTCTGTGTCAGCGGAACATGCCAACGTCAGTTTTCAAGGCATGCCTGTTATGATTCAACACGTCGACGAAAGCAACGAAACCGCCCGCATATATGAAGTAAAAAATCCAGGTCGCGAATTAACTGTTCCAGTTAATAGCTTAGAGGAAATATAAGAAACGCCACTTCAATTTTTTGAAGTGGCGTTTTTCTTTCTTTAGATTATTTATTATAAATTTCTTCTATCTTCTATTTTACATGGGATGAAAAAATTTGAATTTTCCACTTCTTTTCTTTTTGTGACCTGCTAAAATACAAACTATGGATGAATTATTCGTACTATACATTAAGGGGGAAAGACAATGAAATCTGATTTAGAAAAAAACAAACCTTATTATGCAGTTATATTCACTTCTAATTTATCAAATGATACAACAGATTATAGTACCGTTGCCGAAACAATGGAGGAACTTGCAAAACAGCAACCTGGATTTTTAGGTGTAGAAAGTGCACGCGGTAATTCGGGCCTCGGCATTACAATTTCTTATTGGGAATCACTTGAAACAATTGAAAATTGGAAAAAGAACACCTTACATAAAGAAGCGAAAAAAAGAGGTCGTGAGCAATGGTATGAAAACTTCCACTTGCGTATTTGCCTTGTAGAGAAAGAATACAAGTTTCAAAGAGAAATTTTGTAATGATGAAGAAAAAATTAGCTCTCGTTGTTTCACATGAAATATATGGTGTAAATGATCATATGCATCATGTAATTGACCACTTCACTTCATCTCAAATAGATGTATTCTGCCCGAATCTTCTACAATTACAACAGGCATTTCATTATAATAATGAAGAAAAAGCATACCAATATTTTATGAACCACATTGGATTTGATGGTGGAAAAAAGCAAATTGAGGAACTCATTCATAGCCTTTCCAATCGTTACACACATATTGGACTTATCGGCTTTAGCGTTGGAGCTACCATCTCATGGCTATGTAGTAACAATCCAAAACTAGATTTTATTATTGGATGTTACGGCTCTCGTATACGCGATTATGTTCACATGAAGCCTGCATGTGCTACATTACTGATTTTTCCTGAAAAAGAAATTAGTTTTTCAGTATCCTCCTTAACGAAAACATTACAGCAACAAGATAATCCTTTATTAGAAATAAAACAACTACAAGGTGAGCATGGATTTTTAAATCCATACACTGAAAAATATAACGAACACTCTACAAAACAAGTATACAATTTAATAGATTCATTTCTTATGAAAGCACTCTTATAAAGGAGGTTCTAATGCCCCTTACATTACTCTTACTTATTTTCATAATCATTGCCTTTATATCAGCGCTAACTCTCATTTTTATAACAGTTAAAAATGAGAAATTTTTAAAACGTCCCTATTCACAATCCATTATCGTTTGTATTTTATTTTTAACAAATTGGGTACTATATGTAACAACTTTTTATTCGTTACTCCCCAAGAAAATGAGTGAGTTCATATTTTTACCCATTTGGTTTTTCCTTTGCATTTTAGGATTTATCGTCTTCTGGCGCGAATGGAGAAATAATCGTGTGTTCTCGATATGTATCGGTTTTCTTTCTTTTATTAGTTTTCTATTCGGAGTGTTGCTGTTAGTTCTTTCAGGAATGTAAAAGAAAAGGAAGAAAAGCACGACATCAACTTTTCTTCCTTCTATCTTTACCTTTAGACTTCACTGTCACTGATTCACAAGGTGTATAATAAATTTGAGGTGTCGCCTTATCAACAAACATCATAAACGTAATAAAGCCGATAATAAAGAAAATAAACAACGTTAACAATATTGCTCCTATCGTTAAAAGTATCATAACACCACCCCTATAAATTTCTTGTTATTACACCTTTCGCTATTATATGAGCCGAATCCTTTCTAGAAAAAGAAACGTAACAAAATAATCACAATCACTCCAGTTAATACGGTTCCTAATAGACTACGAGTATAGATTGCGACAAGAAATGTTGGAATTGCGGCGATAAGATAATCCCACTGCATCGTCTCATGCATAAATAATACTTGTGCTAAAAGTGCTGCCAATATCGCAATTGGTATGTAATTTAACCATTTTAAACCCCAGTCTGGAATTTGTATTTTACTAAATACGAGAAGAGGCAAAATACGCGGCACGAGTGTGACAGCTCCTGCCGCTAGTAATAGTAATAATACATCTAATCTCATTTCCATTTTTCAATCAGCACTCCAATCGTCGCAGCTAGTAATGTTGCAATAATAACTGCTATACTATCTGGCATAAATAAGTGTGAAACGTATGCGATAATAATCGCTACAATTGCTACACTGAGATGAATTGCTAGTTTCGGTTTACTACTTATTAGCTGAAGTACAAATAATCCGATAAACATCGCTGGTAATGCATAATCCATCCCGTACGTATGAGGGTCTGGTATCCACTCACCAAAAAGCCCCCCGATAACTGTAGCAAGAATCCAATTTAAATACGCTGTTACATTAAGGCCCATCATCCATTTCTCGCCTAAATATCCTTTTTGCGCTGCTTGTTGCACTGCAACGCCGAAAGTTTCATCTGTAATTTGCGAACCAATTATTACATTTTTAAAAAGAGGTATCTTCGTGAAGTAAGGCGCAAGTGCCGCACTCATTAATAAGTGACGTAAATTAACAAAGAACACGGTAAAAATAATTGCTGAGGCTGGGGCACCTGCTGCATACATCCCCGCTAATATAAACTGAGCAGAACCTGCGTAAATTAACGTGGACATAAAGGCGATTTCTATGACCGAAAAACCTGCTGTTTTCGCAATAACACCTGCTGCTATACCGATGCTCAAATATCCAAATACAGTTGGTAAACAATCCTTTACACCTTGCTGAAATGAATCATCGCTCTGCAGTGTCATATGTGCTTGAGCTTTATTCACCATTATCTCCCTCCATTTCTTCCATCGTGCGTTTGCCTGTTACGACATGAACTAAATCTATGTTTTCACGCCATAATGTATCTAATTTATCAGCTCCAAATTCCTTCGTAATCTCTTCCACCATAATATCGTGCCGAACATACTCTGTAGCGACGAGTACTAAAGCTGGATCATACGTTGTCACCGCCCATGAAGTGCTATCATTTGAAAAGTTAGCAATTAATACTTCTTCCCCATCACGCGCGATAACAGTTAAATGACCTCCCATTCTCTTTTCAACGACGTGAGGTGTCATATAATTATGATGAAATGTCGCTCCTATTTTTGTTTCTGGAGCACCAAATAAAATGGAAAAAATATGTACGCCTTCCTCTTCCTTTTGATGAATGAACGGCTCAATCTCGTGCACTTGCTCTTCCCATACTGAAATCCATAGCTCTTCTTTTGCTCTATTAATTATATTGCATATTTCTTTCAAAACACGATCATTTGAGCGAATATGCGAAATTACATCAATTTGCCGCTCTTGTTCTAAACAATTTAATTTCTGGTCTAAAAATGCAAAAGATTTTTCAAAGTCTTTTCGCATTCGATCCATTAATTCCGTAGCTGGCACTGGTACATATTTCACTGGGTCAGAAGGAACGATATGCACCGCTCCTTTATCCATCAACTTGCCAAGTACTTCATAAATCATCGAACGAGGTACCCCTGTTTGTTTACTCACTTCGTATCCTGTTACTGGGGAATGTTTTAATAATCCAATGTACGCTTTGCATTCATATTGGGAAAAACCTAGCTTTTGTAACTCTTTTATTATTTCATCCATCGGTAACCCCTCACAATCTACATAGCTCTCATTTGAAAACGATGCATTCATTTTATATTAGTAGTTATTATTATACCTACTAATATAAAAAAAGAAGACCCATAAAGTCAATTGATAATTCTGAAATTTTAACAAAAAGAAAAAGCCTTCTTATGAAAGGCATTTTCTACATAGTATTCCACTTATTTTAACAGCAAAGTATTTGATAAAGTCCCCTCTAAATGTTCACGCAAAGTTGAACCTGTATATTCTTCCCTAAATACACCCGCCTTCACAAATAACGGAATAACTTCACTAAAGAATAGATCCAATGATTTCTGAGGCCCACCTGGAATTGCAATAAATCCATCTAGTGCTCCTGCTTCAAATCTTTTCATAATTTGCTGGAATACATCTTGTGGTGTACCAATCGTAACCCAATGAGCAGAACAAACAACTTCTGGTCGTTCTAGTATTTGTTCAACAGTTGGTTCATTTTTAATGATGAAATTCCGTAATAATTCGGCATGTGTTTTACTGCGTACAGTTTGCTCTCTACTTGGCAACATATCTTCCTTTATCTTACTTTCTAGTGGAATTCCTCTAGCATCTAATCCGAGTACCATTTCAAGTAAAGCCAATCTCTTCTCCATTGTGAGATGTTGATGAGCTTGCCTATGCATCTCTAGCGCTTCTTCATATGTATCACCTATAAAGAAATATAATCCAGATAATACCCGTATATCATCTTGCTTTCGGCCATGCTTTTCTGCTCTTCTTCTTAAATTTTGACGAAGTTCGATTCCTGATTCTATATCTGGCATCGCGGCGAAAATCGCATCCGCAACAGAAGCAGCGAAATTCCGGCCAGCCTCTGAAGCACCCGCTTGAAATAATGGCATTTCTCCTGAAATATGCTGCGGAATATTAAGTGGTCCTTTCACCTCAAAGTATTCACCACTGTGCTCAATAGGCTTTACCATCTCTCTAATGACTTCAGTGTTATCTACTTTCAAAACTTCATAAGGATGGCTTCTCCAAAGTTTTCTGCACCATCAATGGATGTGACAATATTCCAACCTACTCGGCCATTACTAATCCAATTTAAAGATTGTAATTGCCTCCCAAGTATGTATGGTGGATAAAACGATGTGGAGGCAGTCGTAACCACTCCAATTTTTTCTGTTGCATACGCAATAGCAGTAAATAATAATGTCGGATCTAACATTACATTCCCCTTATTACGAGCGATTAAATCCGGGTGCGCCACTAAATAATCTGCTTTAAAAACAAAATCTAACTTAGCCTCTTCTGCCTGTAGTGCCAACTCTACTTGTTCATCTATCCCTGAATTAAACATACTCTCTTGTTCTTTCTTTCTAGAAATTAAACATAATCCAATGCAAAGTTTCTTTTTAGTAGACATAAATACACCTTCCCCTTCGTTTTTAATTCACCTAGTTAAACAATTGATACGACCATCACAACTTCCATTCTTATTAAACACCATAAAACGATAATGATTATCAATATCATTTTATGGTGTAACTGTAATATAAGCAACAAAAAAAAGACTCCCCTTAACGGGAAGTCTCCTTTATCTCAATATTTCATTCGCTTCTTTTTCATAAATTTTATCAAATGAAGTCATAATACGCTGAGATGCTTGAATCATTTTTTGACTCGACATAAGATCTGCCATCTCTTTCGTCATATCTACATTTGAATTTTCTAGCATATGATTTTTTACTATTCCTGTTCCGTTCGGTAAATTAGCAATATTTCCTTCTGCTAGTGTAAAGCTTTTGTTTTCACGCTGCACGAGACGAGCATTCGTTTCTGCATCTACTGTTTTTGTTTGCAAACGGGCAATATTATTCTGTGTTACTTCATCATATAATGTACCATCTGCTTGTACAGCAACCTTTGCTCCTTCTGGAATACGAATACGCTCATTATTCTCTCCCATTACGAAAGCACCTGAAGATGTTTGCAAATAACGATCACTATTTAATGTGAAGCTTCCGTCTCTCGTTAAAAACGTTTCATCATTTTTAGATGTAACGAAAAATGATGATGTGCCTGCCGCACCGTCATCTAAAAAGAAATCTGTAGCACTATTTGTAATTTGTACATTTCCTTGTACTAAGTTCACATGCGTCGCAGCTGGTACTACAGCGTAATCGACCGAACCGATATTTGTCATAGCCCCATCTCCGCGGCGATATGTTTCTTGTACATCAAATACTTTAGAAGTCATATTTTCTGCTTTAAATCCTGTCGTTTGGGCATTTGCAACGTTATTCGAATGAACATTAATACGCTGCATGTAATTCATCATTCCCATAGAACCTATATAAAGACCGTTCATATTCCTTTGAATAAGGCAACCGCCTTATTCTTCACCTCTTTTCTTACGATGTTTGTAACATTTGTTTCGCTAAATGTTCAGCTGTAGCAATATGTATATGTTGCTTTACGTCTTGTCCGTCTGTCATTAATACAATTGGAGCTGATGAAACTGCTGGGATTTTCAACAATTCGCCACTACTTGCTGTTTCATCAAATTTCGTAAACACGATACCATCTATATGAATATCTTTAAAGTTCGCAATGATTTCAATCATATCTTTACTTTTCATAGAAGCTGATAACGTTAAACAAATATAATCTGGTTCTACTTGTCCCATCGTTTCAATCATTTCTTCTACTGTATCTGACGTACGATAATTTTTTCCGGCTGTATCAATTAAAATATAATCGACGCGTGCTTCTTCTTTAAAATACGTAAGTGCTCTTGTCATTGCCGCTTCATCACGCACAGCGATTACTTCTGATCCAATTGTCTTTACGTAATCTTGTAGTTGCTGTACTGTCCCAATGCGAGAGTGATCCGTCGTAATAAAGCCAACCGTTTTTTTCTTACCGTGAAATTGCCATGCCATTTTCGCAAGCGTCGTCGTTTTCCCAACCCCGGTTGGACCGATTAATGCAATTGTTTGTACTTCTTTTTCAAATACATTTTCAGTGTTGAAGTGAGATCTCATATCTTCCAATATATACCCGATTACTTCCTCTTCTGTAATCATCGTTGCATTTTCAAACTTCACTTTTAACTTTTCAGCATATGCATGAATGAAATATTGTTCTACATCGTTTTGTTCTAGCATCCGAATTACTTTTTGAATAATAAACGGTACAGATTCTTGATTTTCTTTCTTTGCAACTACTTCTTTTTTCTTGGTCGGAACGACTTGTTTCACAACTTTTTGCTTTTTCACTACTTTCGTTTCTTCCGTCTGTTTCACCACGACGATTCCTTTTTCAAACAGCTTTAATAGTTTCTCCTTTTTTCTTGCCCATTCTTCACTATTTCCTGTTTGCATTGCCGCGTATGACATAGAAGTCGTTACATTTTCTAAATTGTGCAGTACTGATTGAATTCCATTTGCCTTCACAATTTGTTCTGAAGAATCATTCACAACATCCATTAATTGTTCATGAAATTGTGCTGTTCCTTCATTCACTTCTTCCTGTTTATCCTCTGGAAAAGCAACTAACATTTCATAATCCTTTTTCCAAAAAAACGGGATATTTCGTTTTACACTTTCATCGACAACGTAATAATAATCTGTACCATATTGGTCAAATAACTTTCGATACAATTCATTTTTCGAAGCTGCTTTTATTCGCATTAACGCTTCTTTCTTTTCTGTACTTTCCATTACTTCACCCCCTACTATTCAATATAGGCAATTTGATCTACAACAATTTCTGGTGCTAATTCACTAATACAAAGCACTTGCGCTTCTATTTGATATCGTTCTAGCAGTCTTACAATCGCAAATCTGAAATCTTTTCTACGCGTTAATAATACTGGTTCTCTTCCCATTAATCGCGCTTGTTTAAAGACGCGCTGTACTTGCTCAACGACACGTGTTTCTAAATCTAAATCCCAGTTTAATAAGTAACCTTGATAGGAATTGTTCACAACATCCGCATCTAGCTCTATTGAATCAGAGAAAAGCGCCGCATAAATTTTCCCGTCCGGATTTTTTGCATTTTCACAAATAACTTTTGAAATACATTCACGGACGAATGCCGTTACACCATCAACATGATTTTGATACACTTCTTTTCCGTCAATAATACCTTCAATAATCGTTGGTAAATCACGTATTGAAATACCTTCTTTTAGAAGTTGTTTAATAACATTTTGAACGAGCGATAAATCGATTTCTTTCTTCTTAATCTCTTCTAATAAAACGCCATTATCATTTTCAAGAGAATTGATTAAGTCTTTCACATGTTGACGCTGAATTAACTCATGAAGATTACGTCTAACGACAACATCTAAATGTGTAATTAATATACTAAGTGGCTCTAACACTTGATAGCCCTTCATTTGTGCATCTTGCACCATATGCTCTAAAATCCAATATCCATCTTCACCGAAGATTGGATCTTTCGCTGGTTCTGCATCTAGATCAGCCATTACGTTCGGTGTTTTTAGTGCTAATAAATAACCTGATTTTAAAACACCTTCAGCCGCCTTCGCACCTTTAATACGAATAATGTAACGACCACGTGGTCTAAAACTCGTATTATCTTTAAAGTTAATGCCAGGAACGTTAATACCAAGGTCGGTAATAATCGATTTCCTCATAAGAACAACTTTATCACGAGCTGTCTCCCCATTAATTTTTTGCTTTACAAGTGCCGCTAAATCTAAACCGAGTTCTACAATAATCGGATATTTATCTGTAAAGACTCCAAATGAATCTTCCACTTGTTGTAATTGCTCATCCTCGCCTTGAATCATTTCTAATTCTTTTTGGAGCTCGTCTTCTTTCTCTTTCTTTATTCGCTTTTTATTCCGAATTCCTAAGAAGATAATTGTTCCACCAACGAGAGCAAACGGTAGGAATGGTAGCGGAGTAAAAATACCCATTGCGATAAACAAACCACCGAGCGCATATACAACAACTTCATGCGCTAATAACTCTTTAAAGATACCTTCCGTTACCGTATCCGGTGAACCATCAAATACACGCGTTACGATAATACCTGTTGAAATCGCAAGCATTAACGAACCGATTTGGTTTACGATTCCATCACCGACAGTTAACTGTGTATAATGAAGAGCCGCATCTGCAAAGCTCATTCCTTGCTGCATCATTCCGACAATTAAACCGAAAATGATATTTACGAATAAAATGACAATCCCGAAAATAACGTCCCCTTTAATGAACTTCCCGGCACCATCCATCGCCCCGTAAAACTCTGTTTCCATATTTAATTTTTTTCGTTTTGCTTGTGCATCTTTTTCTGAAATAATACGCTGGTTTAAATCCGCATCGATAGACATTTGTTTCCCTGGTAAAGAATCAAGTGTAAAACGAGCTGCTACTTCAGCTGTACGAGATGCACCGTTTGCAACGATAAACTGGAAAATGATTAAAACGATAAAAATAACGATACCAATTAATAAGTTTCCGCCAATTACGAACTGACCGAACTCTTCAATAACATGACCCGCATTTCCGTCTGTTAAAATCGCTCGCGTCGTCGAAACGTTAATCGATACGCGGAAAATCCCGATTAATAACAACATCGTCGGAAATGACTTTAATTCATCCCACTCGTTAATACTTGTCGCTCGCATATAAATAAGTACTGACATACTTAGTAGAAAAACGATAACGATATCAAGTACAAATGGTGGAAGTGGAATTAGGAGCGCCACAACGAATGACGCTGCTAAAAAGATAGAAAAATAGGTTCTTGCAGAATCCATCTTAAACAAAGAGATCCCCTCCAAACGCGCTATTATACTTCAAGTTCATTCGTTTGAATTAAATAGCGCATAACTTCAATTACAGCTACGTATAAATCTTCTGGAATCGTCTCATCTTCCTCGACTTGATAATATAAAGAACGAGCGAGCGGACGGTTTTCCACCATCGGTATTTCTTGTTCACGGGCAAGCGTCCGTATATATAATGCGAGCTCATCTTCCCCTTTTGCAACGACAATTGGCGCCGCATCAACTTGTTTATTGTAACGAAGTACGACTGAAATATGCGTCGGGTTATTTACAATAAACGTTGCACCATCCATCTTTTTCGCAATAGTCCCTTGCAAGATGGCATGCATAAAGTTTTTTCGTTTCCCCTTTACTTGTGGGTCCCCTTCATTATCTTTATGCTCTTGTTTTACTTCTTCTTTTTTCATCTTAATATCTTGCTCGTACTCCCACTTTTGATAAATGAAATCAATAATAGAAAGAACGATTAAAATAATTAAAATAGCTAAAAAGATAAATTTAATTTGCCTAATAATTTCAGTAAGTGACGCAGTCCAGTTAAATCCAATCATACTCACGATCTTCTCTAAATTCTTTTTAAAAAGAACGTACGCAACGTAACCGATTAATCCCATATAAAACAGTGATTTCAAAATATCTACTAAACTTTTACGACTAAACAGTCTCGTAAAATAGTTTTTCGGATTAATACGTGATGCTTTCGGCTTTATGACTTTAGAAGAAAATAAGAAACCGACTTGAATCATATAATTGAATAAATGAAAAGCATATACGAGTATTAATATAGGAGCTGATACTTTTAGTAGCAAAATCCCCATTAAATAAAAATACTCGGTCGAATCTGTATTTTTTCCGATTTGATCAAACAGCACCGCTACAGAATTGGCAATCTCAAACCCTAGCCAATCTCCGAAAAAATAAACGACAACTGCTAATACGAGAATAGAAAATAAATTATTTAAATCTTTACTCCGGGCGATATTCCCTTCTTCACGCGATTTTTTACGCTTCTGCGGGGTGGCCTTTTCTGTTTTATTATCCTTTGCCATACGCGTCCCCCTACTTCGTTAAGAAAAAGTTAAATAGTGTCGTATACTCTTCCAGTAATACATCTGTCATATTTTTAAACACATAACCGAGCATCGGTACGCTCATCGCAATAAATAAAATACCACATGTAATTTTAATCACGTACGCATTCATAAAAACGTTTAATTGCGGTGCATTTTTTGCGATTAAAATAAGAACAAAATTAATAATGAATAAGCTGCCCATAAGCGGCAAAGCAATTTCGACCGCTGATGTAATCGCAAATAATAACGTTGCGAGTAGACTATCTAAAAAACTAGTCGTCAACAATTTTGAAATCGCCTCTGTATATTGAAATGACTTTAAAATCGTGGCAACGAAATAGTTAATGCCGCCAAGTGAAATAAAAATAATGAGAAAAAATATATCAAAAATTGTTGATAGTAAAGTAGACTGTGATCCTGCATTTACATCAAACAAACTAGCCTGTGATAAACCGATATCAAAGTCTAAAATATGTCCGGCCATTTTTGGAATATTCCACAGCATTTCTACAATTTTTGCAAGAGATACTCCAATTACAATTTGCGTTGCTGCATAAGCTGCGACTTCCCAAACTGTCTTTATGTGAGAGACATCAACTTGATCGGCCACTGTAATCGAAAGGCCAAGCCCAAATGTAACCTTTGCCATTGCAGGAATCGACCGTCCTGAAAAGAAAGGTAAAAAATATAAAAATGAAGTAATGCGGCAAAACGCAAAAAACGTCGCCGCCCATAATTCCATATTCATTTCAGTTCACCTATCTTAGTACGAACGCAATAGCGATGGAATTTTATCAAATAAATCTAAAATAAGCGTCGTTAACTCTTGAAACATCCACGGACCTAAAATGATAATAACGAGCACAATACTCGCCATTTTCGGTAAAAACGTCAACGTTTGCTCTTGAATTTGCATCATCGCCATAATGACAGCGATGATAATAACGACAATCATACTTACACCGGCAACCGGCATTAAAATCATAACCCCTTTATAAAAAAAGGTTTGAAAAATATCTATAATTGGTGACGTATTCATTTATATGACTCCTATCACATAGCATCAAACGCTTCAGGCGACCGTTTTAAACATTATATCGACGATTTTTGTATATCCACCTAAATATACGAAAACAAGTATTTTAAACGGTAAACTTAAAATCATCGGCGGTACCATCATCATCCCGAGGTACATTAAAAGTGTACTAATAATCAAATCTATAAATACAAACGCTAAATAAATGAACATCCCCGTTAATAACCCTTTTTGAATTTGCGTTAACGTAAAGGATGGTACGAGCGTAAATAATGAAAGATCTTTCAAATCTTTCGGCAACTCTTCACCGCGTACTTTCAGCATCATTTTTAAATCATGCTTATATGTATGTTTCGCCATATAATCTTTCATAATCGGAGCTGTCGTCTCCGCAGCTTGACTTACTGTTATTTGTTCTTTCGTCATCGGATCCCACACATCACTCTTTAACTGACCTAACACCGGTTGCATCGTAAATAGTGATAAAAACAAAGCAAGTCCAACAAGCACTTGGTTTGGTGGTAAGTTCATTACCCCAAGTCCTTGACGAGTTATTCCAAGAACGATCATAAAATAAGTAAAATGCGTAAATAAAAGAACGATAGAAGAAGATAATGATAGAAGGGTAACGAGTGCAAATAACTGTACACTTGAATTACTCGTAAACTCTTTTCCATTTTCGAAATTAATAAAACCGTTCGGGGCTGCATACGCTGGATTTACAAAAATAATTGAAAAAACGATAGAAAATACGAAAATAACGGCTAATAATGATAACTGTTTCTTTATTCTCATGATGGATCCTCTACTTTTTTCGTTTCACTCTTCACCGCGTCTTCTAGCGCTTGTTGAAACTGATTTCCTGTTCCTGTTAATTGCACAGACTGCAAACCGTTATTACTAATAACAGTGAATACTTGCTTGCCATCCACTTCAAATAAAAAAGCACTCGTTTGATGGTTTAAATATACACCGTCTTTTACTTGAATATGGCCATTTTCACCTTGCTTAAAAAACTGCTGTTTGCGCGTCTTTTTCGTCATAAAATATGCACCGTAACCGAGTGCACCAAACAGTAAAACGACTTGAAATAAGGTCGTCATATACGACATATGACTCCTCCTCTACTCTTTATCTTGCATTTGACTTTGCGCCTTCATAAGCGCAGCTTGCTTCTTATCAGCTTCAATTTCAGAAATAATAATGCCGAACTTCTCATCCATTACGATTGCTTCACCGATGCCGACCTTCATATTACTTAAATACACATCTACTTTATGTCCTAAGTTTTTCTCTACTTCAAGAACATCGCCAACTTTTAACTGCTTCACATCACCGAGCGTAATAGATGACTTCCCAAGCTTTACACCAAGTTCAATCGAAATATCTGAAACAGTATCTATATGTGCTTTACTCACTTCATTTCGTTTCCCTGCAAAATCTTCTAATCCCATTAGGGACACTGGAGATACTTCATGCTTCATATGGATCCTCCTACTCTACAAAACTTTTAAATAGGAGCGCCTTACGCGTTCCATCTTTCCCAATAAAACAATTAAATTTATGCTTTCCATCTACATAACCAAGTAATTCATCCGAAACTTTCGTATGAAGCGGAATAATATCGCCTTCTTCAATTTGTTCAATGTCACTCATTGTCATTTTCTGCTCACCAATTGCAACATGAACAGGTTTGTACACTTGATTTACTTTCACTTCCACTTCAGACGTATACTTTTTACGTTTATCTGAAGAATGTTCGACAATATTTTCAGACGTTAATTTATCCATAATTTCTTCAACAGATAAGAATGGAATCCCGATACGCACCGTCGTATTCCAAAAATCTGTTTTCATATTTACGTTCAGTAATGAAATTATATCGCTCGCTGTCGTAATCTTTAATGCATTCGGATCTGTCTCCGTCGTTACAAACTTCGGTTCAATCGCAACAACACTTTCAAATGATTGCTCTAAATTTTTACAAAGAAGCAAGAATATATTATCGAGCGTTAAAAACTCAAACGCCGTTAGCGGTCTGCGCATCGTAAAGTTACGCTTACTATCCCCGCCAAGCCAACATTCATGAATATAAATAACAAATGCTAAATCAATCTCAATAACAATTTCTCCAAGCTCTGGTAAACCGAGATCAATTACGCAATATAAATAATAATCTTTCGGCATTTTCTCCACATACTCACTCGTAAATGGAACTTGCTCAACTGTTGAAGGCTCTAGCTCAATCGGAATACGCATACGCGCTGACAACGTCTGTGACGTCTGTTTTCCAAACGTAGAAGCAATCGTTTGCAAACTACGTAAATGCTCAACACCGAACTTCTCTGGTCTATTAAAATCATACTCTTGAAATTTCTCTTGCTTCCCTGCTTCTTGTGCAAAAGCTGGCATTTCCTCGCCTTCATTTACCGCCTTCAGCAGGGCATCAATTTGCTCTTGGCTTAATTTTTCGCCACTCATGACAATCCCCTTCCCTACCTTTTCAATTCAACGATTTCAACGTACATCTTCCCATTCTTCGTCAAAATCTTTCCGGTTCCAATCTCTTCATTCTCAAGCATAAGACGCACCGTATTTTTCGTTGAATTTTCAAGACGATACAATGTACCTTTCGTAATATGAAGCAGATCTTCAATTTTCTTTTTCGTATTTCCGATTTCAAAATAAATTGTTAACGGAATATCATCTTGTAATTTCAAATCTAGCCAACTCCCATATCATGTTCACGAAAATTTCATGTTCTCTCTATATATGAAATTTCTTATCTTGAAACGTCGATATTTAATATTTTTTTAATATATCCTTGCGTTTCTTTAAATGGTGGTACGCCTCCGTACTTTCTCACATTACCAGGACCAGCATTATATGAAGCAAGCGCCAATACTAAGTCGCCGTTATTTTTCTTTAAATAACCGCTTAACTCTTTCACGCCGCCTTCAATACTTTCAGCTGGTGAAAATGGATTCTTCACACCCATCTCCTTCACATTCGCTGGCATAAGTTGCATAAGTCCCATCGCCCCTGCATGTGACACCGTTTTCGGATTAAAATTAGACTCCACTTCAATCATTTTTTGAATTAACGTTTTCGGAATTCCATATGTACGGCTAACGCGATCAATAATATCCTCATACTTCCCTTCATTGGAAGAACGTATTTTTTGAATATTATACTTCTTCGTTAATTCCCACGTATCAACAGCCTCATTTTTCGTTTCTGGGAAACGTCGTTCAAACTCTTTTTGCGCGACTTGCACTTCATCTGCTTTCTTCGTTTCAGCCTTTTCTTCAGGCTTACTCACTTCCTCTACCTTATGAATAGATTGTTCCGGCTGACTCATATCTTCTATATTTGCCGGCTGCGTAGTACCCTTTGTCTCCTTCGCAGGTTCACTCTGCAACTTCTCTTGAAAACGACTACTAACGAATGCTTGTGGACTACTTAGCTTTTGCTTAATTTGTCCTTTCTTATATGCAAGCACTTCTTTTACTATATTTCCAACTACCATAATATCACCTTTTCAGTAAACAAAGATAATCTAATATTAGAGTTTTTTTTTAAAGTTTGCAATAATCCTTTTCATAATTATGTAATAAAAAAATGAATATATTGTTAAACTGTTATTTTTTTATATTTATTAATTCGAATTTTTAGTTGACACCCGCTATGACAGGGATTACAATAAATCTCGAAATTGATTTTTTCGCATATTACCGTTTTTCAATTTGCAGAAAAGTCAATATAAAAAAATGGGGGTTCTTAACATGAGAATTAATACAAACATTAACAGCATGCGTACACAAGAGTACATGCGCCAAAACCAAGACAAAATGAATACAGCTATGAATCGTTTATCAAGCGGTAAATCAATCAACAGTGCGGCTGACGATGCTGCAGGTCTAGCAATCGCTACTCGTATGCGTGCAAAAGAAGGCGGCTTAAACGTTGGTGCTCGTAACACACAAGACGCTATGTCTGCTTTACGTACTGGCGACGCTGCATTAGGTTCAGTTTCAAACATCTTACTTCGTATGCGTGACCTTGCAACACAAGCATCAAGCGGTACTAATAACGATAACGATATCGCATCTATGAACAAAGAGTATAAAGCATTAAAAGAGGAAATTGATCATATTGCTGAAAAAACAAATTTCAACGGTAACGCATTTTTAGATGGTGCTAGTGGTAAGAATATCACGATTCAACTTTCTGATGTTTCAGGAGATACAATGGAAATCGCAGCTATCGATACAAAAGCTTTAACAACTGGTACATTAGCTACAGATTTAGATGCTACATCTGCACCAACTGAAATCACAGCTCTTGATACTGCTATTCAAGAAATTGCTGACGCAAAAGCAACTTTTGGTTCTCAATTAAACCGTTTAGATCATAACTTAAACAACGTAACTAGCCAAGCAACAAATATGGCAGCTGCTGCTTCTCAAATCGAAGACGCTGACATGGCGAAAGAAATGTCTGCAATGACTAAGTTCAAAATCTTAAACGAAGCTGGTATCAGCATGCTTTCTCAAGCAAACCAAACTCCACAAATGGTGTCTAAATTATTACAATAAGCCATTTGAGTTAACTTCAAAAATAAACCTCTCTGCTTGCGGAGGGGTTTATTTTTTCTATATAAATGAATTATTTGTAAAACCTTTCTTTTTTCAGGATAAAAGAGCAGTCGCGATGTGTAGAAGCGGTCAGTGCCTATTTTGATTTCCTCTTATGCTAAAACACTAACAGCAACTGAGCATAGACCCTTTTTGCCTTTCTATAGCCATTTATTAGCTTTAGAACACTGACTATATAAACCTATAAGGAGTGTCTATTATGCATATTGGTACGAATGTTTTGAGTATAAATGCTAGGCAGTCGTTGTATGAGAATGAGAAACGTATGAATGTTACGATGGAGCATTTGGCGACTGGTAAGAAGTTGAATAACGCTCCCGCTAATGTTGCAATTGTGACTCGTATGCATGCGAGGGCGACTGGTATGCGCGCTGCAATTCGTAATAAAGAGGATGCGATATCGATGCTTCGCATGGCAGAAGCTGCCCTTCAAACTATTACGAATATTTTACAGCGTATGCGTGATTTAGCTGTTCAATCCGTGAACAGTACAAATTCAAATAAAAACCGTGATGCGCTGAATAAAGAGTTTCAATCTTTAACAGAGCAAATTGGCTATATTGGTGAGACAAATGAGTTTAATGATTTATCTGCATTTGACGGACAAAGTCGTACTGTTACGTTAGATGATATTGGTCATACAGTACATATGTCGAAACATATTCCCCCTTCCCCTACACAACATGACATCAACATTTCAACAGAACAAGAAGCAAGAGCGGCAATTCGTAAAATTGAAGAGGCTTTACAAAATGTATCACATCATCGTGCCGATCTCGGTGCCATGATGAATCGTTTACAGTTTAATAATGAAAATTTAAATAGCCAAAGTATGGCTCTAACAGAGGCATCTTCTCGAATTGAAGATGCGGATATGGTGCAGGAAATGAGCGATTTTTTAAAGTTTAAATTGTTCACTGAAGTTACGCTCAGTAAGGTTTCACAGGCTAATCAAATACCGCAAATGGTTTCTAAATTACTACAATCGTAAACATTCATCTTCTTTTTTTGGAACGATTCCATACAAAATAAAAGGGAAATACATATAAACTATGTATCTCCCTTTTATTTTGTACCCAAATTTTATTACTGCGTTACAGTCATAACCTGTCCACTACGATCAACCATAATTTTCATTTTCCCGTCTTGTGCGTTATATAATCCTAATTTATGCAAATCTTGTTTACATTCTTTTACGAAGACAGGCAATGTGCGAATTTGATCAATATCAGAACTCGTAATGAAATGAATTAAATGATGCGTCATTTCTTTTATATCATGAACAAGCTCTTCCTTTTCACGCTTTAGTCGTTCATTTTCAGCTCGTAATACATGTAATTCGCCTTCGAGACCACGTACGTTCTTTTCATTTTCCGAACGCCCAGCAGCCATGCTTGAAAGCTTATAAATACCTTCCATAAACTGATGGAGTTCATCTTCTTTTCTTTCACTACATTGACTAATTGTTTCAAAATTATCAACGATACCAGATATAACTGTCACAAGGCTTTTTTCATTCTCTGTATTTTGAACTTCTTTTCTTACTTCTTGCTTGTTTTCTTTTTTTATTTCAACGATTTGTTCTTTTACGGGTGTATATTTTCGCTTTCGTCCTGGTTTTTGTTTTTCAATATTTTCAAACGGTATTTCACGTTTTTTCAATTTATAATACGTATTTTGCAATTGACTTTCTGTTTTCGGAAAAAAATTTAGTTCATTTTTACTTACGTATTTTGAAATATTTAAAATGTTTAAACCGTGACGTTGACAAAATTGATACACTTCATACAGTAACTCTAGCTCAGACTTCAGCCATGTAATAGTTGATTTTTCATATGCTCGCATACCGCCATGTTTTTCTATATCTATTTGGAATAAAACCATTCTATTATATAAATCGACTAACTCTTCATACTCCACTCGAAATTGTTTCTCTATTTTTTTTAATTCCGCTTCTAATTTCATATCATTCATTTTATTATTTGACATGTTTTGTAAAAGTTTTAATACATTGATTGCTGTGTGGTGATACATAATCTGTGCCACTCCCCCTCATTCTTTCACAATTCTCATCTGACTCCCATGTCTTTTAAGAAAATAGCAATTTTTGCATATCCATATTATAACATTTCGAAATTATCTGTCAAATAATTAACATACAAAAAGATATAAAAAATATAAAAAGTATAAAATAAGATTCAGCTATTTCATTTATAGAAAAAGCATTCTGCCCTCAAATTTAAATATTTCCGTTTTTTAAAATAACATTTTTATTACTATCTATATTGCTTAACCAAAAACAAGAACGCCAAGAGATCTACATCCTCCTGGCGCTCTCTATTGAACTACTAATTTTTAATATTCTACCCTTTTATTCGCCTATAAAATCTTTTTCTACACGTACACTTTCTTCCTTATTCACGTTTGTTACTGTAATGTATACCTTTCCTGCTTCCTCACCTAATTGAGGAATTTTAACATTTACTGCCGTTTTTGAGTCAGCAACGGTTGCTGATTTCAGCTCGTTACTTTCTTTTACCGCATCATATACTTTGACTACATCTCCTGCTTTTAAGCCTGTCACTCGAACAATATCATCATCACCAGCATCATTATTTAATACAACAATATTATTTACATTTGGAGCGGCTGTAATTTCTGCATCATATGCTTTCACTGTACGCGTACTTTCTAACTCACCTTTACCTTGTACACTTACGTATACATTTCCTTTTGTTTTTGCATCTTTTGCGATTTGACCAATTTCTACTTTTGCTTCTATCGCATTTTCTCCCACTGTTGCTTTTCCTAGTTCCGTTCCTTTTGTTGCTGCGTCGTATACTTTGACTACGTCGCCTG